>NZ_LWBL02000030.1 GCF_001644195.2 Bacillus marinisedimentorum
TTTTGTTCCTCGGAAGAAAATGGGGGGTCTAACGGCTAAAGGAAAAGCGGGAATCCTGTCAGGCATTTACAGTGGAATTGGCATGATTAATGCCGATATAAAAAGAGAAGGTGATGGTATTGCTTAATAAATCAATTAAAGAAATCGAAACATTGCTGTTTAATGATGGACAACCCGATCCGGTGCTTGTTGAGAAATTAAAGGAAGACAGGCGAAAGGGTGTTCAGCACCTTTTGAAGCGCTTTGAAAAACAGGAAAGGCGAATCCGTGATCTTCGAGACCGGTTTTGCCGGATGAGCATTTATGAGCAGAAAGCACGCCGGAAAGGCGCTTCAGCAATAGCCGGTGTGGACGAAGTGGGGCGCGGGCCGCTGGCAGGTCCAGTAGTCGCTGCGGCTGTCATTTTACCGGAAGATTGTCTCATACTTGGCCTGGATGATTCTAAAAAACTATCAGAACAAAAGAGGGAAGAGCTTGAACAGGAGATACTAAAAAATGCACTATCGGTTTGCATTGGAATTTCCGAGCCTGAAGAAATTGACCGGCTCAACATTTACCAGGCTTCACGGCTGGCAATGAAGCGGGCGGTAGAAGGACTTGACACACAACCTGACCACCTGCTTGTCGACGCTGTTGAAATCGACACAGAGATCAGCCAGGAAGCTATCATTAAAGGGGATGGGCACAGTGTATCCATCGCCGCCGCCTCAATCATTGCCAAAGTGAAAAGGGACCGGCTGATGAAAGATCTCGGCAGGCGCTATCCGGGGTATGGTTTTGAAAAGCATATGGGCTATCCTACCAGCACCCACCTTGAGGCACTGGAAAAGCTGGGCCCGGCCCCATTCCACCGCCGTTCTTTCGGTCCGGTGAAAAATCGGATATAACAGGTGATGTCATGAACGGGTTATCATTAATAGAAAGCATTTTAAAGCTGCCTGCTATACATAATAAAAGTGAAACGGTGAGGCTGCCAGCAGGCGGACTTTTCCAGGGGAAAGTGCTGAAATTGTTCCCGGGCCAGACCGCCCTGGTCGGTCTGGGCGGAATGAAATTGCATGCAAGGCTTGAGGCACCGCTTGTCCTGCATCAGCACTACCTATTCGAGGTTTTATCCAATCCAGGCATCCCCGTTTTAAAAGTGATTAAGCCCCTCGACGGACAAAGTCTGTCTGCGGCGGGTCCTGATGAAGCGGTCCTCAATAAACTCGGACTTCGGCCAGACAGCAAAGCCCGTGCGCTCTTCAGCCGCTTGATCGCCGAAAATATTCCGTTTACAAAAAATATGCTCAAAGAAGCATCCTTCCTTCTCGATAATACAAAGAGCAGCCGAAATACAATTGATGTCCTGGCCGGAATGATCAGGAGGAATATGCCGATTACCCCTTCTGTATTCGAATCTTATCAGGCCATGGTTGAAGGGAAGCCAATTTCCCAGGACCTCGGTGAACTGCGGACCTTGCTCGCATCCAGGCTGCCGGAATCACATCCGCTTCTGGCAATGCTCAAAACGGTTCCGGTTGCGTCTGACATCCTGCTGGGCATCATAAAAACAGCATCGGGCCATTCGGCATTACAGAATGAGGCTTTCAATCTGCTGGCAAAAAGCGGATTGACAAAGGAAAATATCGAGCACCTCATCCGGGTTTCCGACGGATTTAAGAATATTGACGGCTCTCAGGGGTCCTCTGTGCTTCGTGATCTATTCGCACAGTCAAGAGCGTCAGTTTCCCCTTCCGAAGCTACAGCGGCTCTGCAGCAGCTTTTAAACAGCGGCAGTCAAAGCCTCAGGGCTTCTGAATTGAATCTCATCGATAGCCTTTTTTTGAATACAGTCACAAAAAGCGGAAGATTTCATTCAGCGGTCAAAGAAATGCAGCAATTACTTGGTATGAACCATGAAAGACATGCAGCTGCCGGAAAGAACTTTCCATCGATTAAATCCGCTCTCCTTGAACTGATCAACCAGGAGAATATTTCCGCAGATCTCAGAGACAGGCTGCAGCAGACGGTAAACAGGTTAACCGGAATACAGTTGGCATCTGTTCAGACAAGCACAGCGATTGAACAGTACACTGTGCAGGTTCCTTTTCAGGCTGCAGGTGAAGCGAGGGACATCAGCATTCACATCCAGGGGAAAGAGAAAGAAGGCGGGGGGATCGACCCTGACTACTGCAGTATGATTTTCGCCGTTAATCTGAACCGGCTCGGCGACGTTACGGCCGGTGTCCTTGTCCAGAACCGGATTTTATCGATCACCATCCTGACAGAACAGCAGCTGGAGCCGCTTATCCAAAAATGGAAACCGGCACTTGCCAGCGGACTTGAAGAAATCGGATACCGCCTGTCTTCAGTGAAAACGGCCAGTATAGAACAACAGAAGGAAGCGAAGGATGAAACCCCGGCAAGTTTATATCAAGCTGGCCCCAATCCAGGCAGGCGAACAGGAGTGGATTTCAAAATATGACCAAAGACTGGGCGAAACGGCAGGCTGCGGCCCTCTCATATAACGCAGGGGCAAGTGATGCCCCGAAGCTTAAGGCAAAGGGGAGCGGCTATGTTGCAGATGAAATTATAAGGCGGGCACGCGAAAGCAATGTGCCAATCCAAGAGGACCCTTCTCTTGTCGGTTTATTGTCACAGCTGGATATCAATGAAGAAATTCCGGAAGAGCTGTACCAGGCAGTTGCAGAAATATTTGCCTTTTTGTACAGGATCGACCGGGATGATGGGATTGGAAATTGAACAGGTAGCTTACCTTAATACCAGGTGGTTCAGTTATTGATGGGGAAGTGCCTATATTTTGGTCATCCAGCTGTTTACAGGCACTGAATGCTAATTCAGTGCCTGTAATGTTGAACTCTCCTTGAATATAGGTATCGAAAGCAGGATTCAGTGCCTGTAATGTTGAACTCTCCTTGAATATAGGTATCGAAAGCAGGATTCAGTGCCTGTAATGTTGGACTTTCTTTGAATATAGGCATGGAAAGCAAGTTTCCGTGCCTATATTTTGGTCATTCAGTTGTTTATAGCACTGAGCCGCGGGGCTTCCCGGACGCCCCGCGGAAAGCCAATGCCTCCAGAGGCATCTTTCTTCCAAAATTAAACAATTTTTCCTGTTGTTTTACACTGTAATCCCATAAAAGATTGGGAAGTGACATCCGCTGTTGGAATCCTGTTAATTGAGATGCTGTTTGGAGGTACATTACTCGTTTTTGCTTGCTGCCGCTACTGCTTTTCCATATATCTGAACCACTTGCCTTAATACAGGATGCCTGGCTATCGGTTTGCTGCAGTGACGATTGCAGTTTTTTGCCTTATAGGAAAGAATACATATCAGTCAAGAAATATCACGGCAAAGCCGAAGCTTTATGAATATGAAGAAGTGCAGATGAGCCTCTGCCTTCACCTGGACTGGAGGATCGCCGGGATTTTTTCTGTCAAAATGCTGAATTTCCGGTGCGGACGAGCGATTCAAGCACTGCTTTTTCACAGCAATCCTTCCGATTTGGCTGATTAGTGGCAAAATTTGATTGTTCCGGATAAGATTGAACGGTAGACAATGTGTATGAATTTTATATACAATGAAAATGATTTGAAAATTGTCATACATAGGATAGGAGGATGGAGAATGAATATCCACGAGTATCAGGGGAAAGAACTCCTCAGAAATTACGGGGTAGCAGTCCCGAATGGAAAAGTTGCCTTTTCTGTGGATGAAGCTGTTGAAGCAGCGAAAGAACTCGCCACAGATGTAACCGTTGTCAAGGCGCAGATCCATGCGGGCGGACGCGGAAAGGCAGGCGGTGTCAAGGTTGCAAAAAATCTTGACGAAGTGCGTACATACGCTGAAGAAATCCTCGGCAAGACACTGGTTACACACCAGACAGGCCCTGAAGGCAAAGAAGTAAAGCGTCTCCTGATCGAGGAAGGCTGCGACATTCAAAAGGAATACTATGTAGGCCTTGTGCTTGACCGTGCGACTTCACGCGTCGTAATGATGGCGTCTGAAGAAGGCGGAACAGAAATTGAAGAAGTAGCAGAAAAAACGCCGGAGAAAATCTTTAAAGAAGTTGTAGACCCGGCAGTCGGCCTGCTTCCTTTCCAGGCGAGGCGGCTTGCATTCAACATCAATATCCCGAAAGAACTTGTCAACAAAGCGGTCAAGTTCATGCTTGGCCTTTACCAAGTCTTCGTTGATAAGGATTGTTCAATCGCCGAAATCAATCCTCTTGTCACGACAGGGGACGGCAATGTCATGGCGCTTGATGCCAAATTGAATTTTGATCCGAATGCGCTTTACCGCCATAAGGACATTTTGGAGTACCGTGACCTGGAAGAAGAAGACCAGAAGGAAATCGAAGCATCAAAATATGACCTTAACTATATTCCGCTTGACGGAAATATCGGCTGTATGGTCAACGGCGCTGGTCTGGCCATGGCGACCATGGACATCATTAAGCATTACGGGGGCGACCCGGCGAACTTCCTTGATGTTGGGGGCGGCGCCACAACCGAAAAAGTGACCGAAGCGTTCAAAATCATCCTTTCCGATGATAACGTCAAAGGGATTTTCGTTAACATTTTCGGCGGCATCATGAAGTGTGATATCATTGCAAACGGTGTAGTAGAGGCTACGAAGCAAGTAGGGCTTGAGCTTCCGCTTGTTGTGCGCCTTGAAGGCACAAACGTCGAACTTGGCCGTAAAATCCTGAACGAATCAGGACTCAATATCACCGCAGCCGACTCTATGGCAGACGGTGCAGAAAAAATTGTATCACTAGTAAAGTAAGAAAGGCGGGGAAGCGGAAATGAGTATTTATGTAAATAAGGATACCAAAGTGATTGTACAGGGAATCACCGGTGCTACCGGTTTATTTCATACGGAGCAAATGCTGGAATACGGCACTAAAATTGTCGGCGGTGTAACTCCTGGAAAGGGCGGCACTGAAGCTGCAGGTGTACCGGTATTTGATACGCTGACAGAAGCGATTGAAAAAACAGGTGCCAACGCTTCTGTAGTCTATGTTCCGCCTGCGTTCGCAGCCGACGCGATCATGGAAGCGGTCGATGCTGAGCTTGACCTTGTCATAACAATTACAGAAGGAATTCCTGTACTTGATATGGTTAAGGTTCGCCGCTATATGGAAGGCAAGAAGACACGTCTTGTCGGGCCTAACTGCCCGGGTGTCATTACGCCGGAAGAATGTAAAATCGGTATCATGCCTGGATATATCCATAAAAAAGGCCACGTCGGAATTGTATCCCGTTCCGGAACCCTCACATACGAAGCGGTCGACCAGCTGTCAACTTCAGGAATCGGGCAGTCTACCGCAGTCGGCATCGGCGGGGACCCGGTCAATGGTACAGACTTCATCGATGTTTTGAAAGCATTCAATGAAGATGAAGATACGTATGCAGTTGTCATGATCGGTGAAATCGGCGGAACTGCCGAAGAGGAAGCGGCAGAGTGGGTAAAGGCGAACATGAAGAAGCCTGTCATTGGGTTTATCGGCGGACAGACTGCACCTCCAGGAAAACGAATGGGCCATGCCGGCGCCATCATTTCCGGCGGTAAGGGAACGGCAGCCGAAAAAATCAAGACGATGAATGAGTGCGGTATCAAAGTTGCCGAAACTCCGGCTGTCATCGGCGAAACGATGATTTCGGTCCTAAAAGAAAACGGCTTGTATGACAAGTGTAAAACCCATTAAGAAATTCACCAGCTCCCGGCCGGTTTAAGCCGGGGGCTTTTTTACCATTTGGCCGTGGCTTGCAATGTTTATATTAATCTGCCGTTGCAGCTAAGCCCGAAAGGCTCTGCTGTCCTGTCACCCAGGCTGAGCCAGTGAGTGAAAGCCGGGATATCGGCCGGTGAATACCATGGACCTGCCATGACTGCATCCTGCGGCAACTGAAGAGGCCGGTATGTTCTATGGAGCTGGGGAAAGCTGGCCGTTTTGCTTGCAGATTTCACATAGTTATTTTTTTACCGGGCACGTTTTTAAATCAAGGCGGGAAGATCCGCCGGGTACAAGGAGGTAATGAATGACAGCTGCCAATGAAAAGCTGATTCACATCCATCATTGCAGCGGCGGTGCAAGCTGGTCCGCCATTCGCAGTATGGTTGAAGTTGACCCGGGGCTTACATCTGTTTATAATATGTCAGTGCATGAACTAATGAATGTATTTCAGTTTAATACCGGTTTTGCCAGGCAGTTTTATGATAACCTGCGGAAAATTTCAATCGACGGAGTCCTTGCTGTATATAATGAAGAAAAAATTACGGCCCTGACCGTTTTCGATTCCGGATATCCTTCTATTTTAAAGGAAATCGCCGATCCTCCATGGGTTCTTTACGGAAAAGGGAGAACAGAATATCTTCAGCAAAGGAACTGGATCAGTGTTGTCGGAACAAGGAACCCTTCAGCGGACGGCAGGAAAGCGGCAGAAGTGATTTGCAAAGCGCTGACAAACCAGGGCTGGGGTATCATAAGCGGGCTGGCCGCGGGCATTGACGCAGCTTCCCATAGAGCTGCCATCAGCGGAAATGGAGCGACAATTGCTGTTTTAGGTTCAGGCTTTCACCATGTATATCCTCGAGAAAATCTGCATCTTGCTGAACAAATATCAGCTTCCCATCTTCTACTTTCTGAATACCCGCCTCATATCAGGCCTCAAAAATGGCAATTCCCACAACGCAACCGGATTATAAGCGGTTTATCACCTGCTACTGTGGTCGTTGAAGCGAAAGAACGAAGCGGCTCTTTAATAACGGCTGACCAGGCACTCGATCAGAACAGGGAAGTATTCGCCGTGCCTGGGTCGATTTTCGAACCCTGTGCAGCAGGGACGAACCGCCTCATCAAAGAAGGAGCCCATCCGGTGATAAACCCGGATGATATAATAGATGAGCTGGTTTTATTTTGTGAATAAACGGTGATAAAAGATAGTAAAGTTATTGACAGAAGAAAATTCAGTTTGACAAACAACATTAAGTTATTTGATAATAGGGAAGATTTTAATAAACCTCTTAAGGGGGAAAAGGGTTTTATGGCTGATTACCTAGTAATTGTTGAATCACCGGCAAAAGCCAAGACCATCGAGCGCTATCTCGGTAAAAAATATAAAGTGAAAGCATCGATGGGACACGTAATTGATTTACCAAAAAGCCAGATGGGGGTCGACGTCGAAGATGACTACCGTCCCAAATATATTACAATCAGGGGGAAGGGCCCTGTATTAAAAGAATTGAAAGCAGCAGCCAAAAAAGCGAAGAAAGTTTATCTCGCAGCTGACCCCGACCGTGAAGGGGAAGCGATCGCCTGGCATTTGGCACATAGTCTCGATTTAGATACAGAAGGTGACATTCGCGTTGTGTTCAATGAAATTACAAAAGATGCCGTCAAAGAATCTTTCAAGCATCCGCGCACGATCAATATGGATCTTGTCGACGCCCAGCAGGCAAGGCGTATCCTTGACAGGCTGGTCGGCTACAATATCAGCCCGCTTTTATGGAAAAAAGTGAAAAAAGGGCTCAGTGCCGGCCGTGTCCAATCGGTCGCTGTCAGACTCATTATCGACCGTGAAAAAGAAATAAATGATTTTGAACCTGAAGAATACTGGACTATCAAAGCGCTGTTTGAAAAAGACGGTGAAACGTTCGAGGCTAATTTCCATAGTGCTGACGGCGAAAAAATCGAGTTGAAGTCTGAAGGCGATGTTAAAAACGTCACCGGAAAGCTTGATGGAAAACGTTTTCAAATAAAGTCTGTCACCAAGAAGGAGAGGAAGCGGAATCCGGCCCAGCCTTTTACAACATCATCCCTGCAGCAGGAAGCGGCCCGAAAGCTGAACTTCAGGGCGAAAAAGACGATGATGCTTGCCCAGCAGTTATATGAAGGAATCGACCTCGGAAAAAAGGAAGGCACAGTCGGCCTGATCACATACATGAGGACAGACTCCACCAGAATTTCCGAGACGGCCTCCAAAGAAGCTGCCGACTTCATCACTGGAAATTACGGTGAACAGTTCATCGGCAAAGGCAAAAAGCAGGGGAAAAAGCAGGCGGCTGCCCAGGATGCCCACGAAGCTGTGCGCCCGACCTCAGCCCTCCGGTCGCCAAAAGAAATCAAAAGCTACCTGAGCAGAGACCAGTTCAGGCTTTATAAACTTATATGGGAACGTTTCATTGCAAGCCAGATGGCACCGGCTGTCCTCGACACAATGACGGTGGAACTTGTCAATAATGGTGTGCTGTTCCGTGCAAACGGTTCAAAGGTGAAGTTTCCAGGTTTCATGAAAGTGTACGTGGAAGGCACAGATGATGACAAGAAAGAAGAGGACCGCACGCTGCCGGACATGAAGGAAGGCGACAATGTTGAAGCGTCGGAAATCCAGCCGAACCAGCATTTCACACAGCCGCCGCCCCGTTATACGGAAGCACGTCTTGTAAGGACACTCGAGGAACTGGGGATCGGCCGCCCGTCAACGTATGCTCCTACGCTTGATACCATCCAGCGCCGCGGTTATGTAGCACTGGACAACAAACGTTTCGTGCCGACTGAGCTCGGAGAAATAGTCCACGAATTGATTGTTGAGTTTTTTCCGGAAATCATCGATGTGGATTTCACTGCTGACATGGAACGGAATCTTGACAGCGTTGAAGACGGAGATGCCGAATGGGTGCAAATCATCGACAGGTTCTATAAAGAATTTGAGAAAAGGCTTGATGTTGCTGAAAAGGAAATGGAAAAAGTTGAAATCAAAGATGAACCTGCAGGGGAAGACTGCGAAAAGTGCGGTTCGGAAATGGTTTATAAAATGGGGCGCTACGGTAAATTCATGGCGTGCTCCAATTTCCCAGACTGCCGCAACACAAAGCCGATCGTCAAAGATATCGGCGTAAAGTGCCCTAGCTGCGATACAGGGAACATTGTGGAAAGGAAAAGCAAAAAGAAACGGATATTTTACGGATGCGACAACTATCCGGAATGCGAGTTCCTGTCATGGGATAAACCGATTGCACGAAAATGCCCGAAATGTGAAAACTTATTGGTTGAAAAGAAGTCAAAAAAAGGTGTACAAGTACATTGTACGGAATGCGATTATAAAGAAGAGGCACAGACGTAACATGAAAATAGGGGGATCCACCAATGACAACAAAGACCGTACATGTAATCGGAGCCGGACTGGCCGGCAGTGAAGCCGCATGGCAGCTTGCCGAACGGGGCATCAATGTCCATTTGCATGAGATGCGCCCGGTCAGGCAGACACCTGCACATCATACGGATAAATTCGCAGAATTGGTCTGCAGCAACTCCCTGAGGGCGAACGCACTGACGAATGCAGTCGGTGTATTGAAGGAGGAAATGCGGAATTGCAACTCCGTCATTATCAAAGCCGGGGACGCTTCTTCTGTCCCGGCAGGAGGAGCGTTGGCTGTCGACCGGCATGAGTTCGCAGCTTATGTTACGGAACATGTGAAAGGTCACCCGAATGTGACCGTCACGAATGAAGAAGTGACGGAACTTCCTGAAGAACCTGCCATTGTTGCAACCGGTCCGCTTACTTCTGAGGCACTATCTGCAAGGCTGAAAGAACTGACTGGTGAAGAATACTTATATTTCTATGATGCGGCAGCACCGATCATCGAAAAAGACAGCATCAACATGGACAAGGTTTACTTGAAGTCGAGATACGATAAAGGTGAAGCGGCGTACCTCAATTGCCCGATGACAGAAGAGGAATTTGACCTCTTCTATGAAGCACTCATGGAAGCCGAAACCGTCCAGGTCAAGGAATTTGAAAAAGAGATGTTTTTCGAAGGCTGCATGCCGATTGAAGTAATGGGAGGCCGCGGCAAAAAGACGATGCTGTTCGGACCGATGAAGCCGGTCGGCCTTGAGGATCCGAAGACGGGAAAACAGCCGTATGCGGTTG
This sequence comes from Bacillus marinisedimentorum, assembly GCF_001644195.2. Taxonomy (NCBI): domain Bacteria; kingdom Bacillati; phylum Bacillota; class Bacilli; order Caryophanales; family Bacillaceae; genus Bacillus; species Bacillus marinisedimentorum. Next base: position 9,943 of record NZ_LWBL02000030.1, read on the forward strand.
TCCAGCTCCGCCAGGATGATGCCGCCGGAACCCTGTACAACATCGTCGGATTCCAGACACACTTGAAATGGGGTCCTCAAAAAGAAGTGATCCGGATGATTCCTGGACTGGAAAATGCAGAAATTGTCCGTTACGGCGTCATGCACAGAAATACATTTGTCAATTCACCGAACCTTTTAAGGCCGACATATCAGTATAAAGAGCGCGACGACCTGTTCTTTGCCGGTCAAATGACAGGTGTGGAAGGATACGTTGAATCGGCTGCGTCAGGCTTGATCGCAGGCATAAATGCTGCGAGAGTCGTAAACGGGCAGGAACCTGTACAGTTCCCGGCCGAAACAGCGATGGGCAGCATGGCAAGGTATATCACCAGCGCCAACCCGAAGAACTTCCAGCCGATGAATGCGAATTTTGGCCTGTTCCCGCCGCTTGCCGAAAAAATCCGCAAAAAACAGGAACGGAATGAGCAATACGGCAAAAGAGCACTGGACACAATTCAGAATTTTGTAAAAAGTTTATGAATTTCCATTGTACCGTATACTGAACTGTGATACGATTTAGTAGGTCTTGTGATGAGGTGACGGCATGTTAACGAATGAACAGGCAGTCCGGCAATTCAGTGAATACATCCAAATTGAACGAAACTACTCCCCGCATACGCTGCAGGGATACTTGGCTGATATTAAAGAGTTTGAAGCATTTTTGAAGCAGCAGGACATACCAGTGTTTGCTGCTGTTTCTTATGCCTCTGTAAGAATCTATTTAACGGAACTTTACCAGAGGCAGCTGGCGAGAAAATCAGTGGCGCGGCGAATTTCGAGCCTTAGGAGCTTTTATAAGTTTCTTCTCAGGGAAAATGCGGTGGACCAGAATCCATTTTCAATGGTGCATCAGCCGAAAAAGGAAGGCAGGCTGCCGCAGTTCCTATACTACGAAGAACTTGACCAGCTTTTCAAAGCAGCCGACGTGGCTACTCCGCTCGGCCAGCGAAACCAGGCAATTTTGGAACTTTTATATGGCAGCGGCATCAGGGTAAGTGAATGCAGCGGGCTTGATATCGCCAATATTGACCTGACCCTGGGGATCGCCCTTATCCACGGTAAGGGCCGGAAGGAAAGGTATGTGCCGATCGGCAGCTACGCACAGGATGCTCTGGAAAAGTACATAAAAGATGGCAGGAAAAAGCTCAGTGCCAAAGCGGATGAGGAGAGTTCTTCCTTGTTTTTGAATAACCGCGGCCGCTCGCTTACGGACAGGGGAATCCGTCTGATTTTAAGCAAAATGATTGATGATGCTTCGCTTACAATCAGCATCAGCCCCCATGTCCTCCGCCACACGTTTGCAACCCATCTGCTCAATGAAGGCGCTGATTTAAGGTCTGTCCAGGAGCTGCTGGGACATTCCCATCTTTCTTCGACTCAGATTTATACACATATAACGAAAGATCATTTACGAAAAACATATATGAATCATCATCCTCGTGCATAACCATTTAAAAGGGTGAATTGTCATATATATTTAAAAAAATGAAAATATGCAAGCGATGAATGTATGTCAATATTGTTTATTGGGAGGTATGAACCGTGGAAGCTGGTTTTCATGCAACAACCATATTTGCGGTCCGGCATAAAGGCGAGTCTGCCATGGCGGGAGACGGACAGGTGACGTTCGGAAATGCCGTAGTGATGAAACATACCGCCAAAAAGGTAAGAAGACTGTACGGCGGCAAAGTGCTTGCCGGTTTTGCTGGTTCAGTCGCAGATGCGTTCACTTTATTCGAGAAGTTTGAAGGCAAGCTTGAGGAATACAACGGCAACCTTCAGCGTGCAGCCGTGGAGCTTGCAAAAGAATGGCGCAGCGATAAAATGCTGAGGAAGCTGGAAGCCATGCTGATTATCATGAATAAAGACAGCCTGCTGCTGATTTCGGGAACGGGAGAAGTGATAGAGCCGGACGATGGTATTTTAGCTATCGGATCAGGCGGCAATTATGCACTTGCAGCCGGGCGGGCCCTGAAGCGGCACTCCGGCGACAACCTCGATGCACCAGGCATTGCGAGGGCCGCCCTTGAAATCGCAGGCGAAATTTGCGTATACACCAATGACCAGATTGTCCTGGAACAATTATAATATCGGGAGGTAATCCTATGACAACAAGTTTGACGCCCAGGCAAATCGTGGACCGGCTCGATCAATATATTATTGGCCAGAATGGTGCAAAGCGTGCGGTGTCGGTAGCACTTCGGAACCGGTACCGCAGGAGCCTCCTCGATAATAAGCTGAAGGATGAAGTCGTTCCGAAAAACATATTGATGATCGGCCCTACTGGTGTTGGGAAAACGGAAATTGCAAGACGGCTTGCCAAGCTGGTAGGGGCGCCGTTTGTAAAAGTCGAAGCAACGAAGTTCACCGAGGTAGGCTATGTCGGGCGTGACGTGGAGTCGATGGTGCGTGATCTCGTCGAAACGTCAGTCCGCCTCGTCAAAGAGGAAAAAATGAAAACGGTCAAGGAAAAAGCAGAAGAAAATGCAAATAAACGCCTTGTGGAAGTGCTTGTCCCTTCCAAAACAAAAACGCAAAATATGAAAAACCCATTTGAAATGCTATTTGGCGGACAGGCAAATGGAGAGGACGATGATGCGGCAGCGAACAGCCAGGAAGAACAATCAATTGCACAGCAGCGCCGGCAGGCTGCCCACAAATTGGCGCTTGGAGAACTGGAAGATAAGATTGTCACTATTGAAGTGGAAGAACAGCAGCAAAACATGTTTGATATGCTTCAAGGTTCGGGGATGGAACAAATGGGTATGAATTTTCAGGATGCCCTTGGAAATTTCATGCCTAAGAAAAAGAAGAAGAAGAAGCTGCCTGTATCAGAAGCAAGGACATACTTGATCCAGGAGGAAGCCCAAAAACTGATTGATATGGATGAGGTTTCTCAGGAAGCTGTTTCACGGGCGGAACATATGGGAATCATATTTATAGACGAAATCGACAAAATAGCTGGAAAAAACCAAAATTCTGCCGATGTATCCCGTGAAGGGGTTCAGCGTGACATTTTGCCGATTGTTGAAGGCTCGACAATTACAACCAAATACGGACAGGTAAAAACAGACCATGTCCTGTTTGTCGCTGCCGGCGCATTCCATATGGCGAAGCCATCGGATCTGATCCCAGAGCTCCAGGGAAGATTCCCGATCCGGGTCGAATTGAATGACCTGACAGCGGAAGATTTTTACCGCATCCTCGTGGAACCTGACAATGCCCTTCTCAAACAGTATCAGGCTCTGCTGGAAACGGAAGGTATACAATTGGAATTTTCTGACGATGCTATTCGTAAGATTGCAGCAATTGCATATGAGGTAAATCAAGACACAGACAATATCGGAGCCAGGAGGCTGCAGACGATCATGGAACGGCTTTTGGAAGACCTCTTGTTTGAAGCACCGGATATTACGATGGACACAATAAAGATCACCCCTCAATATGTCGATGAAAAACTTCAGAAAATTGCTAAGAACCGTGATTTGAGTCAATATATTTTATAGGATTAACAGGGAGGCAATTTTGATGAATTTATTGGAAAAGACACGTAAAATTAATGCAATGCTCCAGGAGGCTGCAGGCAAGCCTGTGAATTTCAAGGAAATGGCAGAGTCCCTTCGCGATGTGATCACTGCAAACATCTTCGTCGTAAGCAGGCGCGGAAAACTCCTTGGATTTGCCATCAACCAGGAAATTGAAAATGAGCGTATGAAAAAAATGCTAGCGGACCGTCAGTTTCCGCCGGAGTACACAAAAAATCTGTTCAATGTGTCCGAAACGACAGCTAACCTTGACATCAACAGTGAGTACACCGCTTTCCCGGTTGAGAACAGGGAATTGTTCAAATCCGGGCTGACAACTGTCGTGCCGATTATAGGAGGCGGAGAACGCCTCGGCACATTAATCCTTTCAAGGGTTAAAAATGAGTTCCATGATGAAGATCTCATCCTTGCCGAATATGGTGCAACTGTTGTCGGAATGGAAATTCTGCGTGAAAAAGCAGAGGAAATCGAAGAGGAAGCGAGAAGCAAAGCGGTTGTTCAAATGGCCATCAGCTCATTATCTTACAGTGAACTTGAAGCCATCGAGCACATTTTTGAAGAACTGGACGGCAATGAAGGCCTGCTGGTGGCGAGCAAAATCGCTGACCGCGTCGGCATCACCCGATCAGTTATCGTGAACGCCCTGCGCAAGCTGGAAAGTGCCGGTGTCATCGAATCAAGATCACTCGGCATGAAAGGGACATATATTAAAGTGTTGAACGATAAGTTCCTCGTAGAACTTTCAAAATTGAAAACAAACTAATGAAAAGTAAAAGCCTTGTCTGACATACTCAGTCAAGGCTTTTTTTCGTATAGAAAGGTGTAAAATGCCAGCAAGAAAGGACAACTGCACCTCTGCTTTTCCTTAAAGGCTCGCCAATCGGCGGGTTTTCTTTAGTGACCTTGATGAACAAAACGGCTGCCTTTGGAAACCAGTTCTTCCTCCAGCCGAGCACCTCTCATTATGTCGCGGCAAAAACAGAATAAACTTTTTATACAGTTTGCCTCTTTTCGCCAGTTATTTTCCTGAAAACTAATAATTTCGAGTTTATCGAAACAATTTTGGGGGTAAAATAGTACTTTTTGACGAAAAACATAAGCAGAATGATTGACAGCATAGACAATAATTTTTCTTTTATTTACAATAAGGGAGCAAGTGTATACAAAGATTGCTAATTTCTTTGTGTTTTCGACAAGAAATTCAGTAAAGGTGAGGATTCGGACGATGAAATTATTTTCAACAGAAACATTTGGGGTCCTTGAACGCTCGCTGAACTATGCTTCCTTGAAGCAAAAGGCCATTTCAAGCAATATCGCAAACGTTGATACGCCCGATTATAAAGCGAAAGATGTCAAGTTTAAGGACGTGCTGAACCAATCGGCCGCTGATTTTAAAGCGAATAGGACGGATCGGCGCCATTTGGATTTCAAAGGCGGACATCCTTCCGGGCAATTGTCCATCCATCAGCGGCAGGGAACGATGTATAACCATAATGGCAATAATGTCGACATCGATCATGAAATGGCAGAGATGGCTAAAAATCAGATCTATTACAATGCGCTGACTGACAGGATCAACGGTAAGTTCAACAGCCTGCAGACAGTCATAAAGGGAGGCAGATAACGGATGTCAATTTTCAATTCATTGAATAACAGTGCTTCTGCCCTAACCGCACAGCGCCTTCGTATGGATGTCATCTCATCAAACATGGCCAATATCGATACAACAAGAGCGAAACAGGATGCCAATGGGGACTGGGAGCCTTACCGCCGCAAAATGGTTGCAATGGAACCGGCCGGCACGTTCAGCAGCCAGCTGAGCAGGGCAATGATGAAAAACGGAAACAGCAGTTCAGGCGGGGTGAAGGTAACAGAAATACGAGAGGACAAGACTCCATTTAAGCTGATGTATCAGCCAGAGCACCCGGATGCAAATGAAGAAGGGTACGTACAGTTGCCCAATGTCGATCCGCTGAAAGAAATGGTGGACCTCATGAGTGCAACCCGTTCTTATGAAGCGAACGTGACAGCATTGAACGCATCCAAGGGCATGCTCATGAAAGCCCTGGAAATCGGAAAATAAAGAGGTGATTTACTTTGGAACCTACAGGAGCAGTTAATCTTTTTCAGCAATCTGCATACATAAATAATCCGTCTGCAAACAAGACAGCTGCCAAATCGATCCAATCTTTTTCTGATGCGTTGAAAAACTCCATTAATGATGTGAACAGCATTCAGAAAGAATCTGATGTTGCGACAACGAGACTCGCAAACGGACAGATTGATGATTTGCACCAAGTGATGATCACAGCCAAAAAAGCCAGCATTTCCTTGCAGACGACCGTGGAAATCCGCAATAAAGCGATAGAAGCCTATCAGGAAATCATGCGAATGCAAATCTGATTTAACCAGCAATGACTTGTTGAGATAAAGCCGGGGGAAACTATGAATGAAAAGCTATTAATCTATAAAAATAAAGCAATAGACTTTTGGAAAAGCCGTACGAAGTCCCAAAAAGGAATGATGATCGGGAGCATTGCGATATTCATCCTGCTGCTGGCCGGAACAAGCTTTTTTGCTTCAAGGGCTAATCTTGTCCCCCTTTATACCAATCTTTCAGCAAGGGAAACAGGGCAGATCAAGCAAACGCTTGACAGCAGGGGTATAAAGTCGGAACTGGGGAATGGCGGAACAGCCATTTATGTACCTGAAGAAGTGGTGGATTCGCTCAAAGTTGAGCTTGCTGCTGAAGGTATACCTGACTCTGGAACAATTGATTATTCGTTCTTCGGAGAGAATGCAGGTTTCGGCATGACGGACAATGAATTTAAAGTCCTTAAGCTTGAAGCGACACAAACAGAGCTCGCCGGTTTGCTGAAGGGCATGGACGGGGTGGACAATGCAAAGGTGATGATTACGCTTCCTGAACAAAGCGTCTGGGTAACCGACAAAGAGGAGCTTGCATCTGCATCCATTGTATTGCATACACAGCCAGGCTATTCGTTCAAACCTGAACAAATAAAAGCCATGTATCATCTTGCATCTAAAAGCGTTCCGAACCTGCCTACTGATAATATCGTCATTACAAACCAGTTTTTTGAGGACTTTTCCATTATTTCTGAGAAAAATAATACAACATTGACAGCATTTGAAGAACAGCATGCCATCAAAAAGCAGATTGAGCATGATATCCAGCGTGAAGTACAGCGGATGCTCAGTATGATGATGGGTCCTGAAAAAGTGGTTGTTTCCGTATCCACTGACATTGACTTCACCAAGGAAAACCGTCAGGAGGATTTGGTCGAACCAGTTGATAAAGAAAACATGGAAGGGCTTGCTGTAAGTGTCGAACGGATTACAGAGACTTTTACCGGAAATCAGGATCTGGCCGGCGGAACAATTATGGGGGATGAAGATAACCCGACTTATCAGGGTGAAGACCCGCAGGGCACTGGTGATTATGAACGAATCGAAGAGCGCATCAATAACGATGTGAACCGAATCCGAAAAGAAATCACTGAGTCTCCATATAAACTGCGTGATGTCGGTATCCAGGTAGTCGTTGAACCGCCAGTTGCGGATGATCCGTCATCTCTTCCGCCTGAAAGTGTAAATGACATCAAAGAAATACTCAACACAGTAATTCGGACCACCATTCAAAATGGTGGGGGTCAAAATCCATTAACGGAAGAAGAAATTGAAAATAAAATTTATGTCTCTGTCCAGCAGTTTAATGGAAAGGCTGAAATACCGCAGAGAACCGGGCTTGCTGCAATCCCGCTGTGGGCATACGCAGCAGGGGCTGCACTGTTGCTTGCAGTGATTGGTGCAGCTGCAGCAGTCTTCATCAAATCCCGCAGACGGAAACAGACGGAAATTGAATCGGAAGAATACCGGTTCAGCGAAGAAGCATATCTGCCTGATGTGCCGGATGTGAACGATGATCAAATGGATGAAGGCAAAGTGAAGCGCAGTCAGCTTGAACGGATGGCAAAGGAACAGCCCGAAGAATTTGCGAAGCTGCTGAGAACCTGGCTATCGGACGATTAGGAGGGATGCCAATCATGAAACATGCAACAGAGCTAACAGGCAAACAAAAAGCGGCCATACTTCTGATATCGATGGGACCAGATGTTTCTGCGCAGGTCTATAAATATTTGTCCGAGGAAGAAATCGAAAAGCTTACCCTTGAAATTTCTTCTGTCCGCAAAGTGGACGGCGGCATGAAAGAGAAGGTACTGGAGGAGTTTCACCAGACCGCTCTTGCAAGGGATTACATCACCCAGGGCGGTATCGGTTATGCCCGGACAGTCCTGGAAAAAGCCCTTGGGAAGGGGGAAGCCGAAAGCATCATAGGCAGGCTGACATCGACCCTCCAGGTAAGGCCATTCGATTTTGCGAGAAAAGCCGATCCTTCCCAGATTCTGAACTTCATCCAGAATGAGCATCCGCAAACGATCGCCTTGATTTTATCATATTTGGAATCCGAACAGGCAGGCCAAATATTGTCAGAACTGCCTCACGAAATGCAGGCAGACATCGCAAGGCGGATCGCAGTCATGGACAGCACATCGCCAGAAATTGTCAACGAGGTTGAGCAAATACTCGAACGGAAACTTTCGGCTACTGTCACTCAGGATTATACGCAGGCCGGCGGTATCGAAGCGGTCGTCGAAGTCCTGAACGGCGTGGACAGAAGCACGGAGCGGACGATCCTGGATGCGCTTGAAATACAGGATCCGGAACTGGCGGAAGAAATCAAAAAGAGAATGTTTGTCTTTGAAGACATTGTCACTCTCGACAGCAGGGCGATCCAGCGGGTTATCCGGGAAGTTGAAAATGAAGACCTTATCCTCGCTCTTAAAGTCGCCAGTGAAGAGGTCAAAGAAATTGTGTTCAAAAATATGTCTTCCCGCATGAGCGAGACATTCAAAGAAGAAATGGAATTTATGGGGCCGGTGAGGCTTCGTGATGTAGAAGAAGCGCAGACGCGGATTGTCGCGATTATCAGAAGGCTGGAAGACGCTGGCGAAATCGTCATTGCCCGCGGCGGGGGAGATGATATCATTGTCTAACATTCTGAAGTCCGGAAACACCCGCTTCCAGAGTGCGAACGAAAAGATCATAGCCATCAAGCCTTTCTTTTCGAAAAAACCGGAACAAGATAATACCCAGTATGGAGAGGAACCCCGCCAGACGATTGTGGAAGATGCCGGCAAACAGGCAGCAGACATTCTTGAAAAAGCCCGCCGTCAGGCAGCGCAGATTCTTGAGCGGGCTGAGAAAGAAGCTGAGGCCGGAATTGCCGCCGTCAGTGACGAACGGGCCCGCTGGGAGCAAGAAAAGGAAATTCTGGCCGAAGAGGCCAGGGAATACGGAAAACAGCAAGGACTGGACGAAGGCAGAGAAGCCGCAGAACACGAATACCGGAAACGGCTGGATCAGGCCTCCGGGATTGTAAGTGAAGCAAAAAGCCGCTCCCAAAAACGATTGGAGGAGTCGGAATTTCAATTGCTGTCACTCGGCCTTAAAGCGGCGGAGAAGATAGTGAAAGCCGAGTTGGAGGCAAATCAAGCGTTATTCCGCAACATTGTAAGCGAAGTGATCAAAGAGGCACGCGACTACGGCGAAATCGTCATTTATCTGCATCCGGACCAATATGTGCATGTCTCGCACGAAATTGATGGCCTGAAGGAGTCACTTCAAAAGGATATCCAATTCTCTCTCTATCCTGATGAAAGCCTCGAACCTCTCAGCTGTATCCTTGAATCTTCTTTTGGGAGAATCGATGCCTCAGTTGACAGCCAGTTGACTGAAATAGGCAGGAAGCTTTCGGAAATGATGGAAAGCGGGCAGAACGATGAGCATTGAAAACCTTATCGGCAAAGTGAAAGAAATCGATCCGATGAAGCGTTACGGTAAAGTGAAGCGTGTTGTCGGCTTGATGATCGAAGCACGCGGCCCCCAGGCTTCAGTCGGGGAACTATGTTATATACATGTCGGGACGAAAAACAAACGGAAAGTGAAAGCGGAAGTTGTTGGATTTACAGATGATTCTGTGCTGCTGATGCCGTTTTTGTCGATTCAGGAAATCAGTCCCGGGAGTCTCGTTGAAGCGACCGGTTCACCGCTGGAGATAAAAGTGGGGGAAGGATTGATCGGAAAGGTCGTCGATTCACTTGGAATGCCAATGGACGGCCAGCCGCTGCCGCGCGGACTAGCAAGTGTCACGACAGAAAGCGAACCGCCCAACCCGCTGGAACGGCCGCCAATAAATGAAAGTATTGAAGTCGGTGTCCGTGCCATCGATAGTCTGTTGACCGTAGGTAAAGGTCAGCGCATCGGCATTTTTGCCGGGAGCGGGGTCGGGAAGAGCACCCTGCTGGGTATGGTGGCACGAAATACGACAGCGGACATCAATATAATTGCACTGATAGGCGAGCGCGGCCGGGAAGTAAGGGAGTTCGTGGAACGGGACCTTGGTCCCGAAGGGCTGAAGCGGTCGATTGTCGTGGTGGCCACGTCCGATCAGCCGGCATTGATGAGAATAAAAGGTGCTTATACAGCGACAGCCCTTGCCGAATATTTCCGAAATCAGGGGCTGGATGTAATGCTCATGATGGACTCGGTGACAAGGGTGGCAATGGCCCAGCGGGAAGTGGGCCTTGCAACTGGTGAGCCGCCTACTACCAAAGGTTATACGCCGTCAGTGTTTGCCGTGCTCCCAAAGCTGCTGGAACGGTCTGGAACGAATAAACACGGTTCAATCACCGCGTTTTATACCGTCCTTGTTGATGGTGATGACTTGAATGAACCGATTTCTGATACGGTCCGAGGAATACTTGACGGGCATTTCGTGCTTGACCGCCAGCTAGCAAACAAAGGTCATTTTCCTGCGATTAACATTCTCAAGAGCATCAGCAGGGTGATGAACCATGTTGTTCCTGAAACTCACAGGCAAAAAGCGGACAAGCTCCGTGATTTACTCGCCACGTACAGCGATTCGGAAGACTTGATAAACATCGGCGCATATAAACGGGGTTCATCGGCAGAAGTCGACGAGGCGATTCATTATCATCCAGAGATCATCAAGTTCCTGAAGCAGGGGACAGAAGAGAAAGTGTCGGCCGGAAGCGGCATCGACCGAATGATACAACTAATAAAGTGAGGCGGCTGAACTTATGGGGTTTCACTATTCGATGACAAAAGTGCTTGATTTCAAGGAGAAAGAAAAAGAAACAGCGGGAACCGCTTATCAGGAGGCTGTGGGAAGGTTTGAAGAAGCTGCTGAAAAGCTTTTCAGGTCACTCAGAAAAAAAGAAGAACTTGAAGAGAAAAGAAACAGCCAATTGGGTGCCGGGATATCCGTTTCCGCCATCCGCGACCAGGAGAGCTACCTGGACAGCCTGGAGCGGAACATCAACCAGTACCAGCAGCTTGTTTTCCGCTCACGGGAAAGCATGGAAGAGAGCCAGCGGATCCTTATTGAAAAGAATACAGAAGTCAAGAAATACGAAAAAATGCGGGACCGGGAGTTTTCGCAATACTGTGCAGATGAAAAACAGCGGGAGTTTGCACAAATGGATGAAGTCTCCATACAGCAATTTATCAATCAGAGGAATTAGGTGAACCATGGCAAAAGCACAAAAGGAAAGAAACATGACCGGTGGACAGCGCTTTTTGATTGTCTTCATTCCGATTCTGCTGATTGCCGCCATCCTGCTTACCGTCGCAGCAGTCAAGGGAATCAATGTCTTTGAAGAAAGCAAGCGGTTCGTGGCAGAACTGAAAGGTGAGGAGGCTGGCGACGATCCTCCATCTGGAAATGAAGTGAAACAGCTCCGGGGAACTGTTGACCAGCAGCGAGCTGAAATTGAAGCGCTGAACAGCGATTTGAGACAAAAAGATTCCCAGATGGAAGATTTGCAAAAAGAGATTGAACGTTATCAGGCTGAACTGGATCAGTTGAAGGAAGAGCGGAATGAAAACCTGGCAGATGATGGGGAATCGGCTAAAATGTTTGCCGAAATGTCTCCGAAAAACGCCGCAGCCATCATTTCCGAGCTCAAGACTGAGCAAGCTTACGGAATCCTTGGAGAGATGAATCCGAAAGAAAGAGCAGCGGTTCTTGAAAAAATGAGCCCTGAGAAAGCAGCCGAACTTGCAAGTCTGCTGCTGGCACAGCCTTAACTTGAAAGGAGGTGAGATATTGAAGATTAACACCATGATGCCAACATCAGTTCAGAAACCGGCAGTCCAAAGCAAGAGCGCAGAAAAAGCGGCCATATTCCAAGGGCTGATTTCCTCTTTAAAGACAGACGGCAACCCGGCAGAAATGAAAAAAGCCGGAGCCGATCCGCTAATTGCCCTGATTGAAATGATCACAGGCAGCACTGGAACAGGCATTAATCCAGCAAATTTGCAGCCTGAAATGCTTCAGAGCGTTGAGGCCGCAGGTATGCTCGCCCATCTTCCCGAAGGTGCCAGAGCGGAAATCGAGCAGCTTTTCAAAAGCGGAATCCAGGCGGATGAGTTGATTCAAAGACTAAAAGCGACCGGAGACCCAGCCCTAATGATCGCGGCTGTTATCTATTCGGCTATGAATTCCGCTCCGAAAGCCGGTCCAATTAACAGCATGGAAGCCGGAAAATATAATCCCCGCCAGATGCTGAAAAATTTCGGCAATCATTCAGGCGGATTGGCAGAAAAATCAGCCGGCGGGCAGGTTTCAAAGGAACAGGCTGTGAAGCTTTTGGAACTGGCAGCTTCCACCGTAAAGAACAGAAATGCGACTCTGGCGCAGCCGGTGACAGGAAGACCCGAACAAATGCCGGGCAGATTTTCACTGCATCATCATTTTTCGGCTGAGGCAATCAAGGAATACCCGGAAACTATCAAGGCCCTGACCGGAACACACCAGATCCAGACGCACGGTAATGGGCTGCATGCGCTGCAGCAATATTCAATCCACCTTGGTGAAAGCGGGCAGACGGAGGCAGCCAAGCAGCAATTCACGAGGGAATTCCAGCAGATTCTTTCCCGGGCCGCGGTCAAGCATGACGGAGCAGGGACAACACGGCTTTCGATCAGGCTTTTTCCTGAAAACCTTGGATCTGTCACGGTAGAACTCGTCAATGAAAAAGGTATGCTGACTGCCAGGATTGCAGCGGCAACGGCCGGCGCGAAAGAGTTGCTTGAGTCTCAACTCCATCAGCTGCGGCAGCTACTCGTGAACCAGAACATCCCGCTTGAAAAATTGGAAGTTTCGACACAGCAGCAGGCTTTCCGATCGATGTTGGACCAGGGCGGACAAAGGGAGCAGGAAGAAAACGCACAGCCTTTCGTTCACGATCGTGAACAGGACGGCGGGGAAGATGAGGAAGAACTTGAAACATTTCAGGAAATGCTGATGAACTTGAAAATTTAGGGGTGAGCATGTGGGAAACACGATCGATCCAGGATACTATCTTTCAAGCGTCAAACCGGAGGAAAGACAAACCGGGCAAACAAACCTTGGAAAAGATGCTTTTTTGAAACTGCTGCTGACACAGCTGCAAAACCAGGACCCGATGCAGCCGATGCAGGATAAGGAATTCATTTCACAGATGGCGACCTTTTCCTCGCTTGAACAAATGGCAAATATGAACAGCAAATTGGAAGCCTTTTTGGTTGGCCAGTCAAAAAACGCAATCGCATCTTATAGTGAAATGATCGGGAAAGAAGTGGAATTCAATTACCTTGACAGCAGTTCTGAAAAATATGTCAGCGGAAAAGGCGAAGTCGACTCCGTGCTCTTAAAAAACGGAAGTTACTATTTGCAGTTGACGGGCGGGGAACAAATTAATCCTGCTGATGTCGTCAGGGTGTCAAGACCCGGAAGTCCTGTATAAGGAGGGGTCGAAAATGGACCATCGGATACAGCATCTCCAGCAGCTTCACCAACAGGCCCCCCGTATCGACAGGAGGAATCAGGGGACGCCGCCAGACCGAAATTTTGCTTCTTATATGGCAGAAGCGGCCGGCCTTGAACAACCACTTAAAGTGAGCAAACATGCGGAAAAGCGTCTGCAGGATAGAAACATCACAGTCCAGGAATCCACCTGGAAAAAGCTGAACGAACGAATGGCGGAAGCGCGGAATAAAGGCATTCAAGATTCGCTTGTTGTCCTGAAGGATGCTGCCTTGATCGTGAGCGCCACGAACAACACAGTCATCACAGCAATGAACCGTGAAGAAGCACAGTCACAAATTTTCACGAATATCAACGGAACCATATTAATTGACGAATAAGGCTGGACCTAACGGAGGCCTTGCAGCTGCGGAAATGACAGAACCAGCTGCCAGAATGAAAGGGGATAAGCGAAATGCTACGTTCAATGTACTCAGGAATCGGCGGGATGAAAAGCTTTCAGACAAAACTCGATGTGATCGGCAACAATATCGCGAATGTAAATACATACGGCTACAAAAAGGGCCGGACAACATTCAAGGACCTCGTCAGCCAGCAGATATCAGGTGCGAGTGCGCCTACCGCTACGAAAGGCGGAATCAATCCGAAGCAGGTCGGGCTTGGTGCTCAGCTCGCCACCATCGACACTATTCATACACAGGGAAGCCTCCAGACAACAGCCCGCCCGCTTGACCTTGCCATTTCAGGTGATGGGTATTTTATTGTCAATGACGGAGCCAATGATTTTGTGACAAGGGCAGGTAATTTTTACATGGATGAAAGCGGAGATCTGGTCAATGGTAACGGCTTATATGTAAAAGTTGTCGGTGCGGACAAAGCTAACATTCCTACTGAAGCAAAAAGCTTCAGCATCGGTGCGGATGGCACGATCACTTATATTTTAGAAGGTAACAGCACACCGCAGACTGCAGGACAAATCGCGCTTGCTAAGTTTGCCAATAACGGCGGGCTTGAGAAAGTAGGGGACAACCTGTATCAGGAAACGACAAACTCCGGCACATTAAGCGAATTTGCGCCTGGAACGAACGGCACTGGTGACATTGTTGCCGGAGCACTTGAAATGTCAAACGTCGACCTTTCTGAAGAATTCACGGAAATGATCGTCGCCCAGCGCGGGTTCCAGGCAAACACGAGAATCATCACCACTTCCGATGAAATTCTTCAGGAACTGGTTAATTTAAAACGTTAATAAAGGGGGGAGAGGCCGGCACGGCCGGCCTCGTAATCTATGATTGAGCTGACCCGGCTGAACGGACAGCAGCTGATTGTAAATGCCCTCTATATCGAACAAATTGAAGAGTTGCCGGATACGATTCTGACACTCACCAACGGCAAAAAGCTGGTTGTAAGGGAGGCCGGCAGTGAGGTGAAACAAAAAGCGGCCGGTTTTTATGCCGGAATCGCCGTATTCGGACAACGAAATGATGTGGAGGGATAGCCCATGTTAAAAAGCAAATTCGCCAGAGCGATGCTTGTTACCCTTTCAGCAATCGTCCTGATTGGTGCAACAGCAGTCATAGTGCTGATGGTTTTGGATAAGAGGGATGCTGAAGCAGCAGAGCCGTCAATTGATCAGATTCTTGAAGCGTCGATTGATACAGAAGAAATTACAACGAATTTATTGAGTGATGATTATGTGAGAATACAATTCAAGATACAGGCCGATTCAAAAGAGGCCAAAAACGAACTGGCAAAAAGGGATTTCCAGGTCCGCAACATCGTCATCCAGGAACTTGCTTCAATGAAAGCGGGGGATTTTGAAGGAAAAGAAGGCATACGGCGTATTGAAGAGCAGCTCGAGCTTCAACTAAATGAAGTGCTAAAAGAGGGCACTGTCGAAAAGGTTTATACGACATCCTTCATCCTCCAATAATTTCTCAGACAGAAACATGCGGCATAAATGGAGGTGGAACCTTTGGCAGAAGAAGTCCTGTCGCAAGGTGAAATAGATGCTCTTCTTTCCGCCATTTCAACAGGTGAAATGAATGCGGAAGAGCTGAAGCAGGAAGGCAAAGAAAAGAAAGTGCGGGTCTATGATTTCAAGCGGGCACTGCGATTCTCGAAAGACCAGATCAGAAGTCTGTCAAGAATCCATGAAAACTTCGCTAGGCTGCTGACGACCTTCTTTTCGGCCCAGCTGAGGACATATGTGCAAATTTCAGTCGCTTCGGTCGATCAGATTCCATATGAAGAATTCATAAGGTCGATTCCGAAAATGACGATTCTGAATATTTATGATGTGGAACCGCTTGACGGCAGAATCCTGTTTGAGATTAATCCGAATATCGCATACGCGATGATGGACAGGATGCTCGGCGGAGTTGGCGGAAGCTATAATAAAATTGATAATCTCACCGAAATTGAGACGCGGATTATGACACAGATGTTTGAAAAAACGGCAGAGAATCTCCAGGAAGCATGGAAATCGGTCGTCGATATCGATCCCGTCCTAAAGGATTTCGAAGTGAATCCGCAATTTTTGCAGATGGTCTCACCCAATGAAACGGTCGTTGTCATCTCTTTGAATACGACAATTGGTGAAACAGGCGGAATGATCAATATCTGCATTCCCCACGTCGTACTGGAGCCGATTATTCCAAAGCTGTCCGTCCATTATTGGATGCAGACAGAAAAGAAGGAAAGAAAGCCGAAAGAAATGGCCTCACTTGAAAATAGGCTGAAAAATGCAAAGCTGCCGATCAAGGCTGAACTCGGAAACGCAGCAATTACGATGGATGAGCTGCTGAATCTTAGCCGGGGTGATGTCATTCCGCTGGCACAAAAAATCAACGATCAAATCGTAATCAAGGTTGGTGACCAGCCAAAATTCACCGGACAGCCGGGGAGAATGGATAGAAAAATGGCGGTGCAAATCTTCGATACCATAAAGGGGGGAGACAGCGATGATGAGTGATGATATGTTATCGCAGGATGAAATTGATGCCTTGCTGAGAGGTACAAGTGACATGGATGAAACAGAAGGTGAGCAGTTAAAAGGAAATGATTTACCTTCGATTGATGATTATCTGACATCACTCGAACAGGATGCGCTCGGCGAAATCGGCAATATATCGTTTGGAAGTTCAGCTACGGCTTTGTCCACACTGTTAAACCATAAAGTCGAAATTACGACGCCTTCTGTTTCAATCATTGATCTGAACCGCCTGCAGGACGAGTTCCCGCAGCCGTATGTAGCGATCAACGTGAAATATACAGAAGGGTTTTCAGGTACAAACTTGCTTGTTGTGAAAACGGGTGATGCAGGCATTATCGCCGATTTGATGCTGGGCGGAGATGGAAGGAACCCTTCCAGTGACATGGGGGACATCCACCTTAGCGCTGTTCAGGAAGCGATGAATCAAATGATGGGATCTTCAGCCACTTCGATGTCCACTATTTTCAATAAACGAGTTGATATTTCACCGCCTGCGATCGATATATTGGATGTCGCGGACGGCGCCGGCCTCGAAAACTTACCGGAAGATACGAGGCTCGTCAAAATTTCGTTCCGTATTAAGGTCGGCGATTTGATTGATTCGACAATCATGCAGCTGCTGCAAGTCGACTTTTGCAAAGCGCTGGTTGAAGAGCTTATGAATCCGCAGCAGGAAGACGAGCCGCTCCCTGACCCGCCGGCAGGTGTACAGACTGAACCCGAACCAGTTCATTCTGCTGTTTCGCAAACTGGAAGCGGTTATGGGCAGGCGCCGGCTCAGTACCAGACAGCTGGAGCAGGAGGGTATCAACACCATGCAGGCCACCAGCGGCAAACCTCAAACATGTACACAGGTGAGCCGAAAAATGTCCAGCAAGCCGTGTTTTCCGATATGACGGCCGGCCCAGGGGTGCCGGGAGCCTCACAAAACCTGGACATGCTGCTTGATATCCCGCTGCAGGTAACGGTTGAGCTCGGCCGTACCAACCGGACCGTGAAAGATATCCTGGAACTTTCCTCAGGGTCGATCATCGAACTTGATAAATTGGCAGGCGAACCCGTCGATATTCTAGTAAATAAAAAGCTGATTGCAAAAGGCGAGGTAGTCGTCATCGAGGAGAATTTCGGTGTCCGTGTGACAGATATCGTAAGCCAGACAGACAGAATATTGAAATTGAAGTGAACATTGGAGGAATGAACGTAATGGCAAAAAAGGTATTAATTGTAGATGATGCAGCTTTCATGAGAATGATGATAAAAGACATCCTTTCCAAAAACGGTTATGAAATCGTGGCTGAAGCAGCAGACGGCCAGCAGGCTCTGGATCTTTATAAAGAACACACACCCGACCTGGTCACGATGGACATTACTATGCCGGAAATGGACGGTATTACATCTTTGAAGGAAATTAAGAAGATCAATCCTGATGCAAAAGTTATCATGTGTTCAGCGATGGGACAGCAAGCAATGGTAATTGACGCGATCCAGGCCGGAGCAAAAGACTTTATCGTCAAGCCGTTCCAGGCAGACCGCGTCATCGAAGCTGTTTCGAAAACGGTCGGATAAACAGGGGTGCCCCTTTTGATGAAAAAAGCTATTCTATTTGTGTTTATATTTTGTATCGCAGCTGCAATTGCTGCACCTGCATCTCCAGCAGCGGCGTCATCAGCCGGCACTACTGTAGATGATGCCCTGAATAAAGGGAAGGAAGACAAGAAGTCAGCAACTGAAAGGCAGGAGCCATCTATAACCGGAACTTCTGAAAATCCGCCGTCGTATGATAGCCCGATTACATTTTTCACGTTCGTCAAAATGTTTGCAGCTCTGGGCTTTGTCGTCGCTCTTATTTACGGTCTGCTGAAACTCATCAACAGTAAAGCGAATCCATTCAATTCCTACCGTTCAATGGAAAACGTGGGAGGGATTCCGCTCGGCAGCAATAAGTCGGTTCAGCTCATCAGGCTTGGCGGCCGAATTCTGGTCGTTGGTGTCGGTGAAACGGTTACCTTATTGAAGGAAATTGAAAGTGAAGACGAAGTCTCGGAATTGCTCCGGGAGGCGGACGGACAAAAACGTCCTGGCCAGCCTTTCCTATTACTTGAAAAATTCAAGGCGCGAAAGGAAAAGCAGCAGAATCAAAATCAATCGGCGGGAGTCTTTAAAGACGTCATGAAACAGCAGCTTGAGAGAACAGCCGCCGAAAGAAGCCGCATTCTCGATGACTTCGAACAGCAAAAAGACAGGAATGAACCGCGATGACCGAATTTTTACCAGCTATTGATCTTGCCGGAACAGAAGGAACCGGAAGTTTATCGACAACATTGCAGCTGCTTCTTCTATTGACCGTTTTGTCAATCGCGCCGGCAATCCTCGTCCTTATGACGAGTTTTACGAGAATCGTCATAGTGCTGTCTTTTGTCCGCACATCATTGGCGACACAGCAGATGCCTCCAAATCAAGTGCTGGTGGGGCTGGCCCTTTTTCTCACTTTCTTTATTATGGCTCCGACGTTTTCCGAAGTGAATGAACAGGCGTTGACGCCGCTTTTGAATGGTGAGATTACACAAGAGGAAGCATACAGCGAGGCAAGCCTGCCGATGAAAGAATTCATGGCGAAATACACGAGGGAAAAAGACCTTGCCCTGTTCATTGATTACGGCGGATTTGAGAAGCCTGAAACGATTGCTGACATTCCGATGACCGCACTTGTTCCCGCCTATGCCATCAGTGAGCTGAAGACAGCATTTCAGATGGGGTTCATGCTTTTTGTCCCTTTTCTCGTGATCGATATGGTTGTTGCCAGTATCTTGATGTCAATGGGGATGATGATGCTCCCGCCGGTCATGATTTCACTGCCTTTTAAAATTCTGCTGTTCGTTCTTGTGGACGGATGGTATTTAATCATAAAATCGCTGTTAATCAGCTTTTCATAGTAGGTGTAATACATGAGCTCAGAATTTGTCATTTCGTTAGCTGAAAAAGGCGTTTACACGACGCTTATCATTGCCGGTCCGCTGCTCTTGCTTGCTCTTGGTGTCGGATTGATCGTGAGTATTTTTCAGGCGACAACACAAATCCAGGAACAGACACTTGCTTTCATTCCGAAAATATTGTCCGTTTTGGTCGGTCTGATTTTTTTCGGGCCATGGATGCTTACCAGGATTGTCACGTATGCCCATGACATCTTCAGCAATCTTCACAGATTTGTAGGTTTGTAATATGGCTGATTTCATTGCTGATTTCCCGGTTTTTTTGCTGGTTTTCGTAAGGATGTCAGCCTTTTTTCTGACGATGCCGCTGTTTTCCTATCGAAATATACCAGGACAGCATAAAATTGCCCTTGCTTTTTACATGGCGCTTCTTGTCTTTTTCTCAATTGACAAGCCTGTGATTGAAATAGGCGGCATGTTTTATCTATTGATCCTGAAAGAAGCTGCTGCGGGCCTTGCGATAGGGCTGTTTGCCTTTATTATCCTCGGTGCAATACAGGTTGCCGGCGGTTTTATCGACTTTCAGATGGGATTTGCGATTGCGAACGTCATTGACCCGCAGACAGGGGTTCAGTCCCCGTTAGTCGGCCAGTACCTTTATACGTTTGCGCTGATGCTTCTGCTAGCCCTGGATGGACATCATCTTTTGCTTGACGGTGCGTATTACAGCTTTCAGATCATTCCTGTGGAACAGCCCGGCCTGATGTTCGGAAGTGAATCACTCATATATCACGTTATCACGACTTTCAGCATGATGTTTGCGGCGGCATTCCAGATGGCAATCCCGGTAGTCGGTTCGCTGTTCCTTGTTGATATTGCACTCGGCATCGTGGCACGGACCGTTCCTCAACTGAACGTATTCGTTGTCGGCCTGCCTCTGAAAATTGCCGTCAGTTTTCTCGTATTATTAATCGTTATGCCAGTATTCATGATGCTGATTGAGAACCTTTTTGAAGAGATGTTTTATGCAATGCGCGGACTGATGGAATTGCTTGCTAGTGGGTGAACATATGAGATTGAAACTGGATTTGCAATTTTTCTCACAGGAAAAAACAGAAAAAGCGACACCGAAGAAAAGGATGGATTCACGTAAAAAAGGTCAGGTAGCCAAAAGCTCTGACGTGAATACCGCGATGATCCTCCTGTTTGTCTTCTTGTTCTTGTGGGCGGGAGGAGGCTATATGGAAGACCGCTTCTTCGCGCTTTTCACCCACAGCTTCCAGGAAAGCATGCTGGAGGATTTAACGCTGGCAAACGTGCCCGCACTATTCAATGAAGCGGCAATAGACGCTGCGATCATTGTAGCGCCGGTTATGGCTGTGGCTGCCGCCGGAGCTGTATTCGCAAACTACATCCAGATCGGCTTCCTTTTTTCCACAGAAGCAATCCATTTCAAGTTGAACAAGCTGGATCCTATCCAGGGATTCAAACGAATCTATTCGGTCAGGGCCCTCGTTGAAATGCTGAAGTCGATTTTGAAGATTTCTCTCGTTGGATTTTTGACGTTCGGCGTGATCTGGCTGAACTTTGGTGAAATCATTAAACTTTCAAGCATAGACCGTGCTTCAGCACTTGCATTTCTTGGAGGACTGACCGTCCAAATGGGCCTGTATGCATCACTCCTCCTGTTATTTCTGGCGGGGCTGGATTATTTATATCAGCGCTACGATTTTGAAAAAAACATCCGAATGTCAAAACAGGACGTCAAAGATGAATATAAAAAATCGGAAGGGGACCCGCTGATCAAGTCAAAAATAAAGGAAAAACAACGGCAAATGGCCATGCAGAGAATGATGCAGGAAGTACCGAAGGCCGATGTCGTCATTACCAACCCGACCCACTTCGCCATCGCACTCAAGTATGACGAGGAACGCTCGGACGCCCCCTATGTAGTGGCTAAGGGTGTCGATTATGTCGCCTTAAAGATAAAAGAAGCGGCGAGCAAGCATGAAGTTGCGACGGTGGAAGACCGGCCGCTCGCACGGGCGCTTTACGCCGAAGTTGAAATCGGTGATGAGATACCAGAGGCGTTTTTCAAGGCCATAGCGGAGATCCTTGCTTATGTATACAGGGTCGAAAAAAAATTGTGAAACGGCCGTCGCTTTAGTTTTATACCGGGGAGAGAATTGAATGTCTGCCAGAGATTTATCCGTATTGTTAGGTGTCATCTTAATATTAATCATGCTCGTCATTCCGCTTCCGCCATGGCTTTTGAGCATATTGATCATCGTCAATATTTCACTTGCCCTCACTGTCATTCTCGTTTCGATGAACATGCTTGAGCCGCTTGAGTTTTCGATATTTCCGTCTTTATTGCTGTTATTGACTTTATTCCGGCTCGGGCTGAACGTTTCCACGACGAGATCGATTTTGGGTACGGGCCAGGCAGGTAACGTCATTGATACATTTGGGCAGTTTGTGGTCGGCGGTAATCCGCTTGTCGGGTTTGTCGTGTTTCTCATTCTTGTCATTATCCAATTCGTCGTCATTACGAAAGGTTCAGAGCGTGTATCTGAAGTGGCGGCCCGATTTACGCTTGATGCCATGCCCGGAAAACAAATGAGTATTGATGCGGACTTGAATGCCGGCATGATTTCCGAGCAGCAGGCAAGGGAACGCCGTGACAAGATTGAAAGGGAAGCCGATTTCTATGGGGCAATGGATGGTGCGAGCAAATTCGTGAAGGGAGATGCCATTGCCGGTATCATAATTGTGATCATCAACCTTATTTTCGGAATGATCATAGGGATGGCGCAGATGGGCATGGGGTTCGGCGAAGCTGCCAATATGTTCACCCTTCTGACTGTCGGCGACGGCCTTGTCAGCCAAATTCCGGCGCTTATCATATCAACAGCTACCGGCATTGTCGTCACCAGGGCTGCTTCCAATGGGAACCTGGGTGCAGACATTACCGGACAGCTTTTTGCCTATCCGAAAATGCTTTACATTGCAGGAGGGACAATCATGCTGCTTGGTCTTTTCACGCCGATTGACGATATTCTGACAATGCCGATAGCTGGGGTACTGGGGGCAGGCGGTTATTACCTGTCGAAATCCAAACAGGAACAGCAAGCGCTTGATGAATTGCCGGAAGAAGAGGTGCAAAGCGATGAAATGAAAAGTCCTGAAAGTGTCGTCAATCTCCTCAGCGTTGACCCGATTGAATTTGAATTCGGCTACGGTCTCATTCCGCTTGCCGACGCGAATCAGGGCGGGGACTTGCTTGACCGGATTGTCATGATCCGCCGGCAGCTCGCGCTTGAACTCGGGCTGGTCATCCCTGTTGTGCGCATCCGTGACAATATTCAGCTGCAGCCGAATGAATACCGAATCAAAATTAAAGGGAGCGAAATGGCAAATGGAGAACTGTTTTTAGACCATTATCTCGCAATGAGTCCCGGAACCGGAGATGACAGCATTGATGGAATCGAAACGGTCGAGCCGGCGTTTGGCCTCCCGGCGAAGTGGATTCCTGAGGAAGTGAAAGAAGAAGCGGAGCTCTCCGGTTATACAGTGGTAGATCCTCCGTCAGTCGTTTCCACCCATTTGACGGAAGTCATCAAAAGCAATGCCCATGAGTTACTGGGCCGCAAAGAGACGAAACAGCTCATCGATCACTTGAAAGAATCGGACAGCATCCTTGTCGATGATGTCACGCCTGAACCGCTTTCAACAGGAGATATTCAAAAGGTGCTTGCCAAATTGCTGCGGGAGAACGTATCAATCCGCAATTTGCCGATCATCTTTGAAACGCTTGCAGATTTTGCAAGAATGACGACCGATACTGAACTTCTGGGCGAATATGTGCGGCAAGCCCTTTCCCGGCAAATTACCGATCAGTATTCGACACCGGGACTGCCTCTTCGTGTCATCACTCTTTCAGGCAAGGCAGAAAAGGCTGTGGCTGAAGGAGTCCAGCAGACCGAGCATGGCAATTTTTTATCGCTTGATCCGGCTGTATCCCAGCAGATCATCGAGTCAGCTGCACAGCAGGTTGAGAGGCTGTCAATTCAGGAACAGACCCCAGTCATCCTGAGCTCCCCGGCGGTACGGATGTATGTGAAACAGCTGATTGAACGGCACATGCCCCAGGTACCCGTTTTGTCATACAATGAACTTGAGCCAAGTATCGAAGTACAAAGTGCAGGGGTGGTGAGTATGGAATGAAGGTGAAAAAATATACGGCCCCATCAATGCCTGAAGTGATGAAACAGGTCAGGAGCGAACTGGGGAAGGATGCGGTCATACTCAATTCCAAGGTAGTCAATAAAGGCGGCATCCTGGGGCTTTTCATGAAAAAAAATATTGAAGTTGTGGCAGCGGCCGATCCTGAACCCCGCTTGAAAAAGCAGGAGTCCAAACCTGCAGTCAAGAAGATCAAAGAATTGCAGGAATACGGAACCCCGGCACATGAACAGGCGGCAGATCCTGCGCTCGTAAACGAGATCAAGGAACTGAAAAAATCACTCGCCGAGATGGGGAGACAGCCAAAAGGGAACGCAGATGGGCCAGGACTGCCGCGCCCGATCGAAAAGGTTCTTCATTTTCTCAAAGACCGTGACGTAGGCAGCGTTCATCTGGATACACTCTCCCCTGTGTTACTGGAAAAGTGGTATTTGGAAGGAAAACCGGAAGAAGAAGGCATATTGCTGGACTGGGTCAAGGAGCATTACTCCAGGGAACTTGAAGACCTATCTTTCGGCGGTTTGGATTACAGCAAACCATTTGTGAACGTCGTAGGTCCAACCAGCGTCGGAAAAACAACCACTCTAGCGAAACTCGCGGCACAGGCGGTAATGAAAGACGGTAAAAAGGCCGCTTTCATTACGACCGACACATACCGGATTGCGGCGATCGACCAGTTGAAAACGTATGCTTCCATTCTCAATGTTCCGCTGGAAGTTGCTTATACAATGGAAGATTTCAAGAATGCAAAAAATAAATTCACGAATATGGACATTGTATTCATCGATACCGCCGGCCGCAACTTCCGTGACGGGCACTATGTGAAGGAATTGAGTGAAATCATTGACTTCAAGGATGAAATGAACACGTATCTTGTCCTTGCGCTGACAGCAAAGCAAAAGGATATGGAAGAAATATATAAAAAGTTCTCCCATATAGCCATTGACAAATTTCTATTCACAAAAGCGGACGAGACGGCAGGTCATGGGGCAGCCCTTAATATGATGCTCGATTATCAGATCGGGGGGGCATATATCACAACCGGGCAAAATGTTCCCGATGACATCGAAGAAATGTCACCTCAGCGTCTCCTTGAAAGAATAACAGGAGAGATGGAATGATGCATGATCAGGCCCATGAATTGCGTGAGAGGTTCAAACGCAGAAAAGAAGGACGTTCCGCAAAGGCCCTGGCTGTCATAAGCGGTAAAGGAGGAGTCGGGAAATCGAATTTTTCATTGAACTTTTCCCTCGCTTTATCAAGAAAAGGGAAAAAAGTGCTCCTTTTTGATATGGATATCGGGATGGGGAATATCGATATTTTAATGGGGGTTTCTCCAGCGGCGACCATAGTCGATATGCTTGAAGAAAAACGGGAAGCCCGCGAAATTATCGAAGAAGGCCCTGATGGACTTTCATTCATTGGCGGAGGATCAGGGCTTGCCGAAATATTCGGCATGGACCCTGATAAGCTCGATTTTTTCCTGACCGAGCTTGATAAGCTGTCCTATCATTATGATTATATGATTTTTGATATGGGAGCAGGTTTATCCAATGACAGTATGCGTTTTGTTTTTGCGGCGGAAGAAATCATTTTGATCACGACGCCTGAACCGACGTCGATAACGGATGCGTACGCGGTGATGAAATACATTGTCCTCCACCACCAGGAAGCATCATTTCATCTGCTTGTGAACCGGGTATTTTCAGCAAAAGAAGGCAGGCAGACAGGAGAAAGATTCAGCAATGCCATCCAGACATTCTTGAAAAAAGATATTCACATGCTTGGCAGCATACCCGATGACAGGAATCTTCAGAAGGCCGTTCTAAGGCAGATGCCATTTCTGCTCTATAATCCGCGGGGGCCGGCCAGCATGTCGATAACAGCAATTGCAGATGAATTCCTGTCATCCGGAAATATAGGAATTCACCCTTCAAAACAGCGTTTTTTAACAAAATTGAGAAATTACTTCTTTGAAAGACAGGGGTGAAAGAGGTGGAGAGGAAGAAGGTGCTTATCGTAGATGATTCCGCATTTATGCGGAAAGTCATTTCCGATTTCATCGCAAAAGATGCCCGCCTTGAGGTGGCAGGCACGGCCCGGAACGGGACGGATGCCGTTGAAAAAGCGGCCAGACTGGAACCGGATGTAATAACGATGGATGTCGAAATGCCGGGAATGGACGGGCTGGAAGCACTGGACTTAATTATGCGCGAAAAGCCGACACCTGTCGTAATGCTGTCGAGTACCACATTTGAAGGCGCCCAAAACGCAATTAAAGCGATGGAATTGGGAGCGGTGGATTTTGTGGCAAAGACCTCGGGGCCGATTTCATTAGATCTTCATACAGTGCAGCAGGAATTGACGGATAAAGTATACACCGCCGCTGGTGCCAACATGAACGCCTTTACATCCGCTGTTTCAACAAGTCCCGCGATTACCGGCAGCAAGGAAAAGACAGCACAAGCATCCGTTTCCAAACAGGCAAGAGGAAACCTTGTGCTGATCGGCACTTCTACAGGCGGTCCACGAGCGCTTCAGGAGGTACTGAAGAACCTTCCTGCTTCCCTGCCGGCTCCGATTCTTGTTGTCCAGCATATGCCGCCTGGTTTCACAAAATCACTGGCCGGGCGGCTTGACGCGTTGTCAGCCATAACCGTAAAGGAAGCAGAGGAAGGCGAGATTTTAAGAGCCGGCACTGTTTACATTGCTCCAGGCGGATACCACATGACAGTTAAGGCTGTCGGACGTTCCCTGGCGGTTATGCTGGATCAATCCGAACCTGTGAACGGACATAGGCCTTCTGTCGATCGCTTGTTCCAATCGGTCTCCCGGCTTTCCGGCATTTGGGTGACGGCGGTGGTTTTGACAGGCATGGGCTCAGACGGAACAGAAGGCATCTGTTCCTTAAAAGAAGATCAATATACATACATTCTGGCAGAATCGGAAGAAACGGCAATTGTTTATGGGATGCCGAAAACGGCTGTCAATACAGGGAAAGTGGATAAAATCGCACCGCTCGGCGAGATTGCCGGAGAGATTGCAAAACGATACAAAGATAGGGAGTGATTAAATGGAAACAAGCCAGTACCTGGAAATGTTTATCGATGAAAGCAATGAACATCTGCAAAATATGAATGACCAGCTCCTGCTGCTTGAAAAAAACCCCGGAGACCTGGCCATTGTCAATGAAGTTTTCCGGTCAGCCCACACACTTAAAGGGATGTCAGCGACAATGGGGTATGAAGATCTGGCAAACCTTACCCATAAGATGGAAAATGTGCTGGATAGTATCCGTAATGAGAACCTGCAAGTGAATGCAGATATTCTTGATGTTGTTTTTAAAGCGACCGGCCGCCTTGAAGAAATGGTTGAATCGATTTCTTCAGGAGGTGACGGCCGCTCACAAGTCAATGAAGTTGTCCTCGAACTGGAAAAAATCGAAAAAGGTGAAAACAACGAAAACAGTGTCTCTGTCAAAGCCGGGGAAGGAGCGGCTGGAGAACCACAAAATTTTGAAGAACAATATGACGATTTCGAGTTAACGGTACTTCAGCAATCGGCGGAACAGGGGTTTTCTGGTTTCCAGGTCAATGTGACCCTGGCAGATGACTGCCTTTTGAAGGCAGCCCGTGTTTATATGGTGTTCGAGGTGCTGGAACAGGTCAGTGAAGTGATCAAATCGACACCATCAGTTGAAAAACTCGAAGAAGAGGAATTTGAAAACGGTTTTGTAGTAACCATCGTTTCGAAAGAATCCGCTGATGATTTGAAAGAAAGGATTTTAAAAGTTTCTGAGGTTAGTATGGTTGAAGTTTTCCAGTTAGACGCGGATCACATCTCCGGTATTAAGAAGTATAAGGAACAAGAGGATGAACATGCACCGAGTGAGGAGCCGGAAAAGGAAAAGCAGGCTTCTGTCCAAGCTGCTGAAAGAAATGAGAAAGTGAAAACTGCCGGAAATAAAACGATTCGGGTTAATATCGAGCGTCTCGACCGGCTGATGAACTTGTTTGAAGAACTCGTTATAGACAGGGGCAGGCTTGAGCAAATATCCACTGAACTCGGACACAGCGGTTTGCAGGAAACGGTGGAAAGGATGTCGAGGATTTCGGGGGACTTGCAAAACATCATTCTAAACATGCGGATGGTGCCAGTTGAACAGGTGTTCAACCGTTTCCCGCGTATGGTGAGGCAGCTTGCGAGAGACTTGAATAAAGAAATCGACTTAGAAATTATCGGGGCAGAAACCGAACTGGACAGGACGGTAATTGATGAAATCGGTGATCCGCTGGTCCATCTTATCCGTAATGCCATCGACCATGGCATCGAAATGCCGGATGAACGAAGGGGTAAAAAGAAACAGGTTAATGGGACAGTGAAATTGCAGGCATATCACAGCGGCAACCATGTGTTTATTGAAATTGAGGATGATGGTGCGGGCATCAACAGAGAAAAGGTGCTTAAAAAAGCGGTTGATAAAGGCATCATCACGAAAGAAGCTGGTGAACAGATGTCCGACAGCCGGGTAAATGAACTGATCATGGCTTCAGGCTTCTCGACTGCTGATGTGATTTCAGACATTTCAGGACGCGGTGTCGGTCTTGATGTCGTTAAAAATACGATTGAATCCCTCGGTGGCTCAATTGGAATTGAGTCCGAATTGGGACTTGGAACCAAGTTTTCGATCCAGCTGCCGCTTACTCTGTCCATCATTTCGGTCATGCTTGTTGAAGTTGAACAAGAAAAGTACGCAGTTCCGCTGTCGTCCATCATCGAAACAGCGATCATCAAAAAGAGCGACATATTAAGCGCCCATAACCAGAAAGTGATCGATTTTCGCGGCAGGGTTGTCCCGCTGGTATTTCTGAAGGACATTTTTGATGTGCCGGGAACCGAGAAAGACGAATCGATGCATTCTGTCGTCATCACGAGGAAAGGTGACAAAATGGCCGGTCTTGTTGTCGACTCGTTCATCGGTCAGCAGGAAATTGTCTTGAAATCCCTCGGCAGTTATTTGGCCGGCGTTTTCGCCATCTCAGGCGCCACCATACTTGGAGACGGACAAGTGGCCCTAATTATCGACAGCAATGCCCTGATCAGGTAAAACATTCGAACTTAAGTCCACATTTACGGAGGAAGAAAAGATATTTCTATTAACATAACAGTATAAAAAAGTGAGGGATTACAATGTCAGAATCTGCTGTTGCAAATGATTTGAAAGTAATTGTGTTCCAATTGAAAGACGAAGAATACGGAGTGCCGGTCCAGCAAGTCCTGTCAATTGAGAGAATGCAGCACATCACAAGGGTCCCTTCCACACCCGAGTTTGTGAAGGGGGTCATCAATCTCCGCGGGGTCGTTACACCGATCATTGATTTGAGAAGCCGATTTGATCTTGAAGAAACAGAGTACGGTGAAAGTACGAGAATCATCATCGTTACAGTGGGAGAAATGGAAGTCGGTCTCATAGTCGATGCCGCCAATGATGTCATCGATATAGACGGCGGGCAGCTCGAACCTCCTCCTCAGGTAATCGGTGCAGTGGAAGCTGATTATATAAAAGGAGTGGCCAGGCTGGAAAAACGCCTTCTTGTCATTCTGAACCTTGACAAGGTTTTTAACGATGAGGAAGTAGACGATCTTAAAGCAATAGAGGGTTAAGAGATGTTATTTTATAAGAATTTCAGTTCCTATCATATGGATGTATTGAAAGAAATCGGAAATATTGGCGCAGGCCATGCGGCAACAGCACTGTCAAATTTACTTAACCAAACAGTCGACATGAAAGTCCCTGATGTTTCCATCGTGAAATTCGACGATTTAATGGAAAAAGTAGGCGGTGCGGACCATCTTGTTGCCGGTGTTTTCCTTAGAATCGAAGGGGATGCTCCCGGGAGCCTGTATTTTCTTCTTTCCCTTGAAGAAGCAGAAATGCTTGTCAGGAGGATAACAGGTGACACCTCGCTCTCCTTCAAGGAACCGCCTTATCCTGAAATGGGTTTATCCGCCTTTTGTGAAGTCGGCAATATTCTCGCGGGTTCATATCTTTCTTCCCTTGCCGATTTTACCGGAATGAACCTGCACCCGAGCGTACCGGCAACCGCCATCGATCTTGCCGGTGCACTCCTGAGCTACGGCCTTATCGAACTGTCTCAGGAAAGTGATTATGCCATCGTCATAGACACAGCCTTCATAGAGCACGGGAATGCGAAGGCAAACCACTTGAACGGCCATTTCCTGGTACTGCCTGACCCACCGTCTTTTGATGTCATTTTCCGCTCTCTGGGAGTCCCGTCTGATGGTTAAGCAGGCGGTTGTCGTGAAGGTCGGAATTGCCGACCTTAATACGGTAAGGCCGCCGGATGTCATCAGGACGTCAGGGCTTGGATCCTGTGTCGGGGTCATCCTGTTTGACAAAATTTCCGGGTTGGCAGGCCTTGCCCATATCATGCTTCCTGACTCGGCGCTTGCAAAGAACGGCCAGTTCAATGAAGCGAAGTATGCGGATACATCCATTGATAAGCTGCTGAGCACTTTGATGGGCCAGGGTGCCGGCAAACACCGGCTGAAAGCGAAAATCGCCGGTGGAGCCCAGATGTTCCAGTTTGCGGGCGGCCAGGATATGATGAGAATCGGCCAGAGGAATGTTGAAGCCGTTAAAAAGCGGCTCGGATATCACCGCATTCCAATTACAGCAGAAGATACCGGCGGACACAGCGGCCGTACAATCGAATTCGATCCCCAAACAGGGGTGCTGACTGTCAGGACAGTCAATAGGGGAGTGCAATGTCTATGATGTACAAAGGTTTGCGCTTTAACTTCTATACCGGATTAAGCGGAGCCTTGTTTGTGATTTTTCTCTCGTCAGTCCGGAATGGGTGGACCGTTTCCTTAATGAGGGGAATCATCGGTTTTATCTTGTTTTTTGCAGCGGCATATTGGTTTCGGTTCGCAATGACATATGTGATCCGGGAAACTGAAAAACAATCTGATATGCCGTCACCTGTCCCGGATGAGAAGGGAGGGCATACGAAGAATGATACGTCAGGCCAACAGGCGGATTTTGAACCTTATAGCCCTGCTGAAAACTTCCAGTTGGCCGAAGATGAGGCTCAAAAAGTTTCAAGGCATATTAAGGAAATGTTTAAAGAAGATGACAAACCGAATTGAGGGGGATCTAAATGAACTACGCATGTAATGAGGATCAATATTACTGGCAAAGTTGGATATCACAGCGCGATTCTCATGCGGGCGATTATTTGGTAAGGCTTTATATGCCCCTTGTCCAATACCATGTCCAGCGGATTGCCACCGGGCTGCCGAAAAACATTCACAGGGATGACTTGAAAAGCTACGGGATGCTGGGACTGTATGATGCTCTTCATAAATTCGATCCGGACAGGGATTTGAAATTTGATACATATGCTTCATTCAGGATACGGGGAGCGATTCTCGACGGCTTGAGAAAAGACGACTGGATGCCTCGGAGCTTGCGCGATAAACTGAAGAAAATTGAAGCGGCCCAGGAACGGCTGGAGCAGAAGCATATGAGAGATGTAAGTCCTGCAGAAATCGCGAATGAAGCTGGGATGGCGAGAGAAGAAGTATATGAAGCGGTGAGGGAAGGTTTTGCAGCCAATATCCTTTCAATTGATGAATCCCCCCCGGATGATGAGAGCGGGACAGAACAGGGAAGCTATACTCTCCGTGACGATAAAGTCCCGACACCTGAGGAAGAGGCTTTAAAAGAGGAGCTGTATAAAGACCTGTCCGGGGTCATTTCCCGGTTAAATGAAAAAGAACAATTGGTTGTCAGCCTGTTCTATCAGGAAGAACTGACCCTTACTGAAATCGGCGACGTATTGGGCCTTTCAACATCGCGGATTTCACAGATTCACTCCAAGGCGCTTTTCCGCTTGAAAACATTACTTATGAAAAAAATGAAATGAACTGAGTTAACAAGAAAGAGGTGCAGAAATGGATACCCTGGTCCTCGATGATTTTATGACTGTTCATATCGCTCCAGATAAAATGAGTGCCACACTCGTGCATAAACAGGCGCTGCCCGAGGAGTTTACCGGCTTCACGGAACAGCTTTTATTACAATTCGTCCACGAACAAGGCATAACCGCAGGAATATGCGGAGAGGCTCTCGCCGAAGCTGCCGAAAATCCGGCCAGGCTGGAAGAACCTCTGTGCATCGCTGAAGGCAGACACCCCGTAAAAGGTTCAGATGGATATTTGCAAAGTGAATTGCAGGAAGACAAACACGGAATATCGAATAAGGAAAAAGTGAACTTCTGGGAACTGAATAAGATCCCTATCGTCTCAAAAGACCAAAGAATAGCTGTAGTGGTGGCGCCGGGTAAAGGGGAAAACGGGATGGACATATTCGGTGCAGAGATTGCTGCCACTCCCGGGAAACCGTTTCAGCTGCGGCCTGGAAAAAATATCGCAATTAATGAAAAAACGGGAACTGTCACAGCCTTGACGGATGGCCAGGTGAGCATTTCCGGCCGCTCGATAAATGTTTTTCCGGTATATGAAGTTGCGGGCGACCTTGATATGAAAACGGGAAACATCGACTTTCCCGGCAACGTCCTGATCAAGGGGAATGTACCAGGGGGATTTCAAATAAAAGCGAAGGGCGATATCCGGGTGATGGGGCTTGTGGAGGGCGCATCCCTGTCAGCAGGAGGTTCGGTTATCATAAATGGAGGCATGGTCGCGGCCAATAAGGGGTTCATCCGGGCCGAGGAACACGTGAAAGTCACCTACATAAACCAGGGAAACGTTGAAGCGGGCAAATCGATCATTGTAAGTAAGTCGGTCATGCACAGCCTGCTTACAGCCGGGGAAGATATCATTTGTGAACATGGACATGCCGTAGGAGGATCCCTGTCTGCTGGAAGATTCATTAAAGTCAAGGAAGGCGGAAATAAGCTGCAAACGCGGACTGATTTTTATTTAGGCGTAAATCAGCGCACGCTGGATCAACACAAGCAGCTGAGCAGGAGAAAACAGGAATTGGAAGATCAAAAAGCCCAGCTCGCGAAAATTGGACAGAAACTCGAACAGCTCCAAAACGAGCGGGGCCTGTCGGGAAAAGAGAGAATTTTGTTTCTGAGGCAAAAAAACAACTTGAAGGAAACTTCAGACGAACTAGCCTTTATTTTTGATGAACTTTACGACATAGAAAAGAAAATGGACGGAAATAGATCCGCCGAAATGATAGTGACAGAGAATCTTTTTCCCAATGTGGATATCAATTTTGGAAAATACCGGCGGCGGATCCGCACGCCGGCTAAGCATATAAAGGTCAAGCTGGTCAGCAGCGAAATTACTATTGTGCAGCTTTAACCGCATTTAATGAGGAAAACAGAATAAAGGCTGTTGTTCCAATATTGTGTGTTCAAATTCACCCAGTCATCTGATCCGTTGCACTCTGGGATCCGGCTGTAATCTCGCCGGCGCCGTTTGTGTACAGGATCTTTCAGAGTCATCCTTCTTTTGAACACTGCCGCCAGGAAAGAAGGGGTGTCATTATGGAGTGGAAAGCAGTAGAAATGCAAGTTGCACTGCCGCGGACAAATGAGGCTGCAAGACAGCTGCAGGAAGACCAGCAGCGCGGAAGCAACCTTCAACAGCATCTCGCCGCGGCGAGCGCCGCCGAAGAAACGCGGAAACGGAAACAAGTGACCGATGCGGGGGTTTCGGACAAAACATCCGATAAAGAAGGAAGGGCAGGCCAGGCAGGTGTAAAAAGCAAGCAGGCTTCGCCTGGCGGCGACAATAGGCCGCAATCACACCCGTACAAAGGGAAACGCATTGATTTTAAGGGGTAATGCCAACATGCTTTCATTAATATTGATAAGCCTTGCTGCCAATGCAGCACTGGCTTACGGTGTATTCCAGCTCAGAACAAGGCTCGCTGAAACCGAAAGGCGCCAGGTGCAGACAGAAAAAGATATAGAAGAAATGTTTTCAGGGTATTTGCTTGAGATGGAAGAACAAAACCGGAAACTTGCCGATGTTCTCACATATCAAGATAGAAAAGATGATCCCGGCACCAATTCAGACGCTGCCGCGGCAGATCATGCGGCGAAAAGCCTTTCCTTATCCGGGACCGGCAACGAGCCGTCCCAAAAACAGCAGGACGGGAATCAACAGGTGCCTGAACAGGGCCTGATGGATTCACTGCCTGTCCCCCCTATAGAGACAGATCATCACGATACGGTGTTTTCGTCGGTGGAGTCCCAGGCCTTCCATTTACATGAGCAGGGCTATTCCGCAGCTGAAATCGCCAAAAAATTGAACAGGGGCAAAACGGAGATTGAACTCATCCTTAAATTTCAGCAATAAAACAACATAATACTTGATACACGCGTTCTGTTATGATATATTAACTTTCGGTGTTAATTACACACGCCTGTCGATTTGTGCAGAGGTGCTGCATGTTTGCAGTCCTGTTCGAATATGACACAGGCGGAGGACATCAAAAACCAAAAAATCAGGAGGAAACAAAATGGCAGTTATTTCGATGAAACAGTTGCTTGAAGCAGGTGTTCACTTTGGACACCAGACCCGCCGCTGGAACCCTAAGATGAAGCGTTACATCTTCACGGAGCGAAACGGGATTTACATCATTGACCTTCAAAAGACAGTAAAGAAGGTTGAAGATGCATACAACTTTGTAAAAGACCTTGCAGCTGACGGAGGAAAAGTCCTTTTCGTCGGCACGAAGAAGCAGGCTCAGGACTCCGTTAAAGATGAAGCTGAACGTGCTGGCATGTATTTTGTCAACCAGCGCTGGCTTGGCGGAACACTTACGAACTTCGATACAATCAAAAAGCGCATCAAGCGCCTGAAAGACATTGAAAAGATGAAAGAAGACGGTACGTTTGACGTATTGCCTAAGAAAGAAGTCGTCCAGCTGCTTAAAGAAGAGGAGCGCCTGGTGAAGTTCCTCGGCGGCATCAAAGATATGGATGGTCTTCCGGATGCTCTTTTCATTATCGATCCTCGCAAAGAGAAAATTGCGGTAGCTGAAGCCCGCAAGCTTAATATTCCGATTGTAGCGATCGTTGATACGAACTGTGATCCGGATGAAGTTGACTATGTCATTCCGGGCAACGATGATGCAATCCGTGCTGTTAAGCTGCTTACCGGTAAAATGGCAGATGCCGTTCTTGAAGGCAAGCAGGGTGAAGAAACAACAACCGCTTAACGACAAACGGGTGTACAAGGGTGGTAAGAGGGGGTCATTGCCTTTTATCACCCTTTTTTAAAACGAAGTTAATGGGTAAAGATACTACATATACCATCTTTAAGGAGGATTTTGAATGGCACAAGTAACAGCTAAAATGGTTAAAGAATTGCGTGAAAAAACAGGCGCAGGCATGATGGACTGCAAAAAGGCCCTTACAGAAACAAACGGCGACATGGATGCCGCTGTCGATTATCTGCGTGAAAAAGGCATGGCGAAAGCCGCCAAGAAAGCGGGACGCATCGCTGCTGAAGGCCTGGCACATATTGAAGTGAAAGGTAATGAGGCCGTTATTCTTGAAGTGAATTCAGAAACTGACTTTGTTGCCAAAAATGATTCCTTCAAAAACCTGATTGCGACTCTCGGCAGCCATCTGCTCAGCCAGAAGCCTGCTGATGTTGATGCTGCCCTTTCCCAGAAACTTGAAGGCGAAGGCGACACCGTAAAAGATTTCATCGATTCCCAGATCGCCAAAATCGGTGAAAAGATTTCCCTGCGCCGCTTTTCAATCGTTGAAAAGACAGATAATGACGCATTCGGTGCATACTTGCATATGGGCGGAAAAATCGGAGTTCTGACTGTTCTTGAAGGAACTTCAGACGAAGAGGCTGCAAAGGATGTCGCAATGCACATTGCAGCAATCAACCCTCGTTATATCAACCGCGACAGCGTTCCACAGGAAGAGGTTGAACGGGAACGCGAAGTTCTTAAGCAGCAGGCCATGAATGAAGGAAAGCCTGAAAACATCGTCGAGAAAATGGTAGAAGGACGCCTCGGCAAGTTCTTTGAAGAAATCTGCCTTGTTGACCAAAACTTTGTAAAAGATCCCGACCAAAAAGTGGGTAAATATGTAAAGAGCAAAGGCGGCGAAGTGAAAACCTTCATCCGTTACGAAGTCGGTGAAGGGCTTGAAAAGCGCGAAGAGAACTTTGCAGATGAAGTCATGAACCAGGTGAAAAAATAACGCTTGACTGAAAGGGGAACACCGGTGTGTTCCCTCTTTTTCAAAGGCTGTGTACCATTACAAATTAGCCGGACAAAGGTGTTGGAGGTTTTCATGGATAACGCTAAATACAAACGTGTCGTGCTTAAGCTTAGTGGAGAAGCCCTTGCAGGTGAGGCGGGCTTCGGAATTGAACCCGCCATCATTAAGTCTGTAGCCAAACAAGTTAAAGAAATTGCTGAACTGGGCGTAGAAGTCGCTGTTGTTGTCGGAGGAGGAAACATCTGGCGCGGCAAAATCGGAAGCGAGATGGGCATGGACAGGGCCACTGCTGACTATATGGGGATGCTTGCGACCGTCATGAATTCCCTTGCCATGCAGGACAGTCTGGAAAACCTCGGTGTCCAGACAAGGGTGCAGACCTCCATTGAAATGCGGCAGGTCGCTGAACCGTATATCCGCCGCCGGGCGATCCGCCACCTTGAAAAGAAGCGGGTTGTCATTTTCGCTGCCGGCACCGGGAATCCATATTTCTCTACAGACACGACAGCTGCCCTCAGAGCCGCTGAAATTGAAGCGGATGTCATCCTGATGGCGAAAAATAAAGTTGACGGTGTATACAGTGCCGATCCATCAGTTGATACAAACGCTAAGAAGTACCAGTCTCTTTCATATCTAGATGTTCTGAAGGAAGGCCTTGAAGTTATGGATTCAACCGCTTCCTCGCTTTGCATGGATAATGATATTCCATTGATCGTCTTTTCCATTATGGAAGAAGGAAACATTAAAAGAGCCGTTATGGGCGAAAATATTGGTACAGTTGTTAGGGGGAAATGAAAATGTCAGAACAAGTAATCAAACAGGCAGCTGAAAGAATGGATAAAGCAGTCCAGGCGTATGACAGGGAGCTCGCCACAGTCCGGGCCGGACGTGCCAACCCCGCTTTGCTTGATAAGGTACAGGTCGAATATTATGGTATGCCGACACCTTTGAACCAGCTTGCAACCATATCAGTTCCTGAGGCAAGGCTGCTCGTCGTTCAGCCATTCGACAAGTCCTCCATTGGTGATATCGAGCGCGCCATCCAAAAAGCCGATTTAGGCCTTTCCCCGTCAAATGATGGATCTGTGCTGCGAATCAGCATTCCGGCATTGACAGAGGAACGCCGCAAAGAGCTTGTCAAGCTTGTCAAAAAATATGCGGAAGAAGCGAAAGTTGCGGTCCGGAATATCCGCCGTGACGCAAACGATGAGTTGAAGAAACTCGAAAAGGACGGCGAAATGACCGAGGATGAACTTCGCGGCTTTACTGAAGATATCCAGAAGCATACAGATGACCATATTGCCGAAATCGATAAACATACAAAAGCAAAAGAAGAAGAGATAATGGAAGTCTAACTTTGCTATCGTTAAAATAATGTATATAAAGACCCTCTGTACTTTAGGGGGTTTTTTTACACTTTTGGTAGTGGGTCGCGGTTTTCAGCAATTCAGCTGTTTTAAATCCAAATCCTGGCTCATTCACAGTGGAGGAAATCGGCATGCTTGATAAATTATTAAAACGCCAAACCGATCAGGAAAATACCGGTGCGGAGATCGATCCTGATTTTGTCCCGAAACATATCGCCATCATCATGGATGGGAACGGCCGCTGGGCAAAGCAGCGGAACTTGCCAAGGATCCTCGGGCACAGAGAAGGGATGAAAACAGTAAAAGAAATTGTGAAAAAGGCAAATTCCCTCAGTGTGAAACAACTGACCCTTTACGCCTTTTCCACAGAAAACTGGAAAAGGCCGAAGACGGAAGTGGATTATTTAATGAAACTCCCGGAAGAGTTCCTTGGTTCTTTTCTCCCTGAATTGATGGAAGAGAATGTGAGAGTAAGAGTAATGGGAGAAGAGGAAGAACTGCCGGAACATACACGGAGAGCCGTCAATAACGCGATGGAACAGACAGCCGGAAACGATGGACTGACATTGAATTTTGCCCTTAATTACGGCAGCAGGCATGAAATCATGAATGCCGTGAAGGAAATTGCGGAAGATGTCAGGGACGGCCGTTTGTCTGCAGGGGATATTTCTGAAGAGATGTTTTCCGGCCGGCTGCTGAGCAGCGGTCTGGAAGATCCAGATCTGCTCATTCGGACTTCAGGGGAAATCAGGCTGAGCAATTTCATGCTCTGGCAGCTTGCCTATACAGAGCTGTGGTTCACCGATATCCTGTGGCCGGACTTTACCGGGGATCACCTTGCGGAAGCAGTTCGTGACTTCCAGCAGCGTTCGCGCCGCTTCGGAGGAGTATAGGAAAGTAGGAGATAAGATGAAGCAACGAATCATTACAGGTGTCATAGCCGGCGTGCTGTTCTTGTCTGTCGTCATCATCGGAGACATTTATTTCACCTTGCTTGCATATTTGCTGGCAACAGTTGCGCTTTTTGAAATGCTGAGGATGAAAAACATCCATATGCTTTCCGCTGCGGGTGTGATCAGTACAATCTTTTTGTGGATTTTGATGCTGCCGCACGAGGCTGCGGCCGGGCTGTCTGGCACGGCAAATACCAAGACAGACGCAATGCTCATGATCATTTTCCTGTTCCTGATCGTAACCGTTCTGACGAAGAACCGTTTCACATTTGACGATGCCGGTTATATGCTTTTGTCCACCTTTTATGCAGGTGCAGGGTTTTTGTATTTGATTCTGACCCGAGAGGCCGGGCTGGCATATGTGTTTTTCGTCCTTTTTTCAATCTGGGCAACCGATTCAGGTGCTTATTTTACCGGAAGGAAATTGGGAAAACGGAAATTATGGCCGGAAATTTCCCCGAATAAAACGGTAGAAGGAGCTCTTGGCGGGATTGCAAGTGCGATTGTTGTGGCAATCATTTTTCAGCTCATCTATCCTGTTTACGAATCACTATTTGCAGCTATCGCAGTGGCGATTGTCATTGCTGTTTTCGGGCAGATAGGTGACCTTGTCGAATCAGCTATGAAACGGCACTATAATGTCAAGGATTCCGGCAATATCCTGCCGGGGCACGGAGGCATTCTTGACCGGTTTGACAGCCTGATTTTTGTGCTGCCGGTTCTTCATTTTCTGCAGATGATTTAATCATTTCCCGCTACCCCGGGTGAAATTAGGAGGTAATTCGGATGAAAAACATCAACTTGCTGGGGGCGACGGGGTCCATTGGCACGCAAACATTGGATGTGATCCGGGCTTATCCGGAACAGTTTTCCCTTTCTTCAATGTCTGTCGGGCGCAATATCGAAAAAGCAATTGAAATTGCCCGTGAGTTTAATCCGCGTCTTATTTCCGTCCTTGATGAAAAGGATTTGGACGCAATGCGGTCTGCGCTCCCTTCAGCAACAGTCATGTATGGAGAGGAAGGGCTTCGTGAAACTGCTGTTTTTGATAAAGGGGATGTACTTGTAAATGCCGTGATGGGAAGTGTCGGCCTTGAGCCAACCTTAATGGCGATCGAAGCCGGAAAGTCAATTGCGATCGCCAACAAAGAAACACTTGTCACTGCAGGGCATCTCGTAGTCGAGAAAGCGAAACAGCATCGAGTCGATCTGCTGCCGGTGGACAGTGAACATTCGGCCATATTCCAGTGTTTGCAAGGACAGGACATTGATAGTGTTTCACGGTTGATTTTAACGGCATCAGGCGGCAGCTTCAGGGACAAGTCCCGTGAAGAGTTAAAGGACGTCAACGTTGAATCGGCCCTAAATCATCCAAACTGGTCGATGGGTGCAAAAATCACTATCGATTCGGCCACGATGATGAACAAAGGGCTTGAGGTCATCGAGGCCCACTGGCTGTTCGGAATTCCTTATGAAAAAATTGATGTCGTTCTACATAAAGAAAGCATTATTCACTCAATGGTTGAATATGAAGATACAAGTGTCATCGCCCAGCTTGGCACACCGGATATGAAAGTGCCGATCCAATATGCGCTCACTTATCCCAAAAGACTTGAACTGCCGCTGGCAAAAAGGTTAAACTTATGGGAAACAGGAACATTGCATTTTTCCGAAATGGATTACAGCCGTTTCCGCTGTTTGAAGTTTGCCTTTGATGCAGGCAAAGCAGGCGGATCGATGCCTGCGGTCATGAATGCTGCCAATGAAGCGGCTGTCCAGGCTTTTCTGGATCGAAAAATCCCGTTTCTGCAAATAGAGGACTTCATCGAAAAGGCGATGGAACAGCACAAAACGATTGCGGCTCCCGATCTTGAAACAATCAGGCAGATTGACCGGGAAACCCGCAGTTTTGTAACTTCCCTGATTTAATAGGATAAAGGTGGGAACAGGATTGAATGTGAATACGATCATCGCATTTATTGTGATTTTTGGCGCGCTTGTTTTCTTTCATGAACTCGGCCATCTATACTTTGCCAAACGTGCCGGCATCCTTTGCCGTGAGTTTGCCATCGGATTTGGGCCGAAGGTGTTTTCGTTTACGAGAAACGAAACTGTTTATACGATCCGGCTTCTGCCACTCGGCGGTTTTGTGCGGATGGCGGGTGAAGACCCCGAAGCGATTGAAGTGAAACCAGGCTATAACGTCGGTCTCATATTCGATGAGAATGACCTTGTCAAAAAAATCATCATCAACAATAAATCCAAACA
The DNA here is from genome assembly GCF_001644195.2 of Bacillus marinisedimentorum. Classification (NCBI taxonomy): domain Bacteria; kingdom Bacillati; phylum Bacillota; class Bacilli; order Caryophanales; family Bacillaceae; genus Bacillus; species Bacillus marinisedimentorum. The sequence continues at coordinate 50,451 of NZ_LWBL02000030.1, forward strand.
TCCGGAAGCAAAAATTGTTGAGGTGGAGCATGCGGATCTTGAGAAGGATATGGTCATCCGCGGTTATGAAGACGAAGATGGCGAGCTCCAAACTTACCGTGTCCATGAAACTTCTTTCTTCGTGGTGGATGAAAACGAAATCCAGGTCGCCCCTTACGACAGGCAGTTCCGTTCTAAAACGATCGGGCAGCGGACGATTGCCATTTTTGCCGGGCCGGCGATGAATTTCATCCTCGCTTTCGTCATTCTTACACTGCTTGCATTCATGCAGGGATACCCGGTTGAAGATGCGATGCTCGGCAAGCTGACGGAAGACGGTGCGGCGAACGAGGCAGGCCTTCGACAGGGCGACAGAGTCGTCCAAATTGATGGGCGCGAAGTCGATACGTGGGAAGGAATCGTTGAAATCGTCCAGCAAAGTGCCGGCGAGCCGCTTGATATGATGGTAGAACGTAATGGTGAAACGTTGCAGACAAATGTCACACCTAAACCGAGGGAACTGGAAGACGGAACAGAAATCGGCATTATCGGCGTCTATCCCCCGATGGAGAAAAGTGCTGTCGGTTCCATTCAATATGGCGCTGAAGAAACGTACTTTTGGACAAAGACAATTCTGGTCGGACTCGGCAAACTTGTAACCGGCCAATTCTCGATTGACATGCTTTCCGGCCCAGTCGGAATCTACAGCGTGACAGACGAGGTGGCCCAGTCCGGCATTTATAATTTGATGAGATGGGGGGCGCTCCTGAGCATCAACCTGGGCATTGTCAACCTGCTGCCTTTGCCGGCATTAGATGGAGGACGACTGCTGTTCTTCTTAATTGAAGGAATCAGGGGCAAACCGGTCGACCCGCAGAAAGAGGGGCTTGTCCATTTCATCGGTTTCGCATTTCTGATGCTGCTCATGATTGTTGTGACGTGGAACGATATACAAAAGTTTTTCCTGTAAAAAGGCGGAAGAGTACACCAAGGAGCTGCCGGATGACGTTTCGGCAGCTCGCCTTTTCTTTCCGAAGACCGTGGTGCACAGCTTTCCACAGCTGATGGTGTCACTCTTTTCAACATTTCAAATAAGGACAATAATCGAAGTAGAGGTGCTGGGTAATGAAACAAAGTAAAATGTTTGTTCCGACAATGCGCGATATTCCTGCTGATGCGGAAATTGCCAGCCACAGGCTGATGCTGAGAGCCGGCTATATGCGCCAGAGTGCTTCCGGTGTTTATTCGTATTTGCCGCTTGCGAAGCGGGCTCTGCAAAAAATCGAGACGATCATCCGCGAAGAAATGGAGAATACCGCTCACGGGTCAGAATTACTAATGCCTGCGCTGCAGCCGGCTGAACTTTGGCAGGAATCAAGGCGCTGGTATACATACGGTCCGGAACTTATGCGTCTCAAGGACAGGCACGGAAGAGATTTTGCCCTTGGCGCCACCCATGAAGAAGTCATTACGGACTTGCTTCGCGACGAAGTCAATTCTTATAAGAAGATGCCCCTTGTCCTTTATCAGATCCAGACAAAATTCCGCGATGAAAAGCGGCCCCGCTTCGGACTGCTGCGCGGCCGGGAATTCATCATGAAGGATGCCTATTCGTTCCATTCTTCTTTTGAAAGCCTTGATGAAAGCTATGAGGACCTTTTCAAAGCATACAGTAACGTATTCAGCCGCTGCGGTTTGAATTTCCGTGCTGTCATTGCTGACTCGGGTGCCATGGGCGGGAAGGACACCCACGAATTCATGGTGCTTTCTGATGTCGGTGAAGATACGATTGCTTACTCGGATACATCTGACTATGCCGCTAATATTGAAATGGCGGAAGTGAATGCCGAATACGGAAAAAGTGATGAAACACCGGCCAGCCTCCAGAAAACAACAACTGAAGATGCCAAAACGATTGAAGAAGTTGCCAATTACCTCAATGTCGGACAGTCAACGCTGATCAAGTCCATCCTTGCTCGTGTGGATGATGAGTTTTTCCTTCTCCTTGTACGGGGCGACCATGACATTAACGAAATAAAGGTGAAAAATTTGCTGGATGCATCAATCGTAGGCCTTGCTTCTCCGGAAGAAACGAGAGAAGTCATGGGCTGTGATGCAGGCGCCGTAGGACCGGTAGGGGTGCCGGACAAGGTGAAAGTGATCGCTGATTATGCAGTGGAAACCATAGTAAACGGCGTTTGTGGAGCAAACGAAAATGGATACCACTATTTGAATGCGAATGCAGGCCGCGACTTCAAGGTTGACCAGTACGCTGACCTTCGATTCATACAGGAGGGGGACAGGTCACCGGATGGCAAGGGGACGATCCGATTTGCGCGTGGAATAGAAGTCGGCCATATCTTTAAGCTTGGAACGGTATATAGTGAAAAGATGAAGGCCCTGTTCCTTGATGAAAACGGAAAAACAAGCCCTTTTATCATGGGATGTTACGGCATTGGCGTTTCACGACTGCTTGCATCCGTTGTTGAACAGCATCACGATGATGACGGCATCGTATGGCCGAAAGCCATTTCACCATTTGACGTCCATCTCATCCCGGTAAACGTGAAAAACGATGAGCAGCGCAGCCTTGCCGATAAACTTTATCAATCGCTTGGCGATGAAGGTATTGATGTACTGTACGATGACCGGAAAGAACGGCCGGGAGTCAAATTTGCGGATGCAGATTTGTTCGGTTTTCCGCTCCGTATCACGGTGGGCAAAAAAGCTTCCGAGGGAATAGTGGAGGTCAAAAACCGCAGTACAGGCGAAGTGACAGAAACATCGGCAGATGACGCATCAGCCACCGTTAAAGAAATGCTGCAAAACTATCAGTAACTTTCAGGTGCTCCTCTTCCAAAAGGGGGGTACCTTCTTTTTTTAAGGAAAGATATAATAGGAGTTGTCCAAAAAAATAGACCCGGAAGAATAGTGCATGATTGCAAACACAAAATCATTGCGAATTGACAGGACAGGCAACAACAGGGAAAGGGGAATCGTCTGTGGGGCAAGAAGATCAGCTGCGAAAAGAAAGATTTCAGCTTCTCCTTCAGCAAATCAATTATCCTGAATCTCTTGCAGGGGAACAATTCAGGGATGGTAAAATTGAAAAGCTTACGATTAAGAAAAAAGAGAAAGCGTGGCATTTTTTATTTCATTTGCCGACATTGATTCCGGCAAATGCCTATGAAGTATTTCAACTGCATTTACAGAAAACATTTTCGAATATAGCCGCCGTCTCATTCACTTTTAAATATGACGATAACAATGTGACTGAAGAAACGTTTCGCGGGTACTGGCCGCATCTTGTCAACAGTTTAAACGGTTCAGCACCAGGGATCAAAAACTGGCTTGCGCAGCAAAAACCTTCGTTACAGGGGCAAAAAGCGACAGTCAAAGCTAGAAATAACACAGAAGCGGTCACCATCAAGAGGAAGCTGACAGAACTGGCTGCCCCGGCAGCACAACATATGGGGCTTCCGCCGATCCAATTCGACACGGTCATCGAACAGTCACAGGAAGAAATGATCAAGTTCCAGCAGGAAAAAGAAATCGAAGACCGGGATAAAGTGCTGGCTGCCATTGCCGAAAAGGAAAAGAGAGAAAAAGATAATCATTCCGACGGGCCAACAGGACCAGTCACAATTGGCTATACGATAAAAGAGGATCCTGTGCCTATTGAGAACATCACTGACGAAGAAAGACGTGTCGCGCTCCAGGGGTATGTTTTTGATGCCGAAACAAGGGAGCTGCGGAGCGGCAGAACGTTACTGACCTTCAAGATCACAGACTACACGGACAGCCTGTTGATCAAAATGTTTTCCCGTGACAAAGAAGATATCCCATTATTGCAATCAATTCAAAAAGGCATGTGGGTTAAGGTCAGGGGCAGCATCCAGAATGATACATTCGTCCGTGATCTTGTCATGATCGCAAATGATGTCAACGAAATTAAGCCAGCTGAACGTATAGATGATGCTGAAGAAAAGCGGGCCGAGCTCCATGCCCATACAGTGATGAGCCAGATGGATGCAGTCACCTCTGCCTCCCGGCTGGTTGAACAAGCGGCGAAGTGGGGCCATAATACGTTTGCCATCACCGACCACGGTGGTGTGCAGTCGTTCCCGGATGCATATGCTGCCGGGAAAAAACACGGTGTCAAAATCATTTACGGAGTAGAAGCAAACCTGGTTGATGATGGAGTGCCGATCGCATACAATCCGGCTGAGCGGTTACTGGAAGATGAAACGTACGTCGTATTCGACGTGGAAACAACCGGCTTGTCTGCGGCTTATGACACTATCATCGAACTCGCCGCCGTGAAAATTAAAAACGGGGAAATCATCGACAGATTCGAATCATTTGCAAATCCCCACCATCCGCTCTCAGCGACGACGATCGATTTGACCGGCATCACCGACGATATGGTCAGGGATGCACCTGAGCCGGAGGAAGTGGTGGAAAAATTCCGGGCGTGGACCGGAGATGACATACTTGTCGCTCATAATGCCAGCTTCGATATGGGATTTCTGAATGCCGGCCTGAAAAAATGCGGATATGGCAAAGCTGAAAATCCGGTTATCGACACCCTCGAACTGGCGCGCTTTCTTTTTCCGGACATGAAAAATCACCGTTTGAATACATTGTGCAAGAAATTCAATATCGAACTTACCCAGCACCACCGGGCGATTTATGATGCAGAAGCGACAGGATACCTGTTGTGGAAGCTGCTGCAGGATACATTCGAGAAGGGCATCCTTTATCACGCTCGCTTGAATGACAATATGGGGCAGTCTAATGCCTATCAGCGGGCAAGGCCCTCACATTGTATCTTGCTGGCGAAAACGGAAGAAGGCTTGAAAAACTTATACAAACTCGTATCGCTTGCGCACCTCGACTATTTTTACCGGGTGCCCCGAATTCCGCGTTCCCAGCTTACAAAATACCGCGAAGGGCTGCTGGTCGGGTCTGCATGTGACAAAGGGGAAGTTTTTGAGGGTATGATGCAGAAGCAGGCTGATGAGGTTGAAGAAATTGCTGATTTCTATGATTATCTGGAAATTCAGCCGCTCTCCAACTACGCCCATCTGATTGAAAAAGAGCTGGTGAGGGATGAACTCGCTTTAAAGGATATCATCCAAAAAATCATCAATGTCGGTGAAAAACTGGGGAAACCGGTCGCAGCAACAGGAAATGTACATTTCCTGCAGCCGGAGGATGCGATTTACCGAAAAATCCTCATCGCTTCACAGGGCGGTGCCAATCCGCTGAATAAGCAGCAGCTGCCTCCGGTTTATTTCAAAACGACAACGGAAATGCTGGAGGAATTCTCATTCCTTGGCAAGGAAAAAGCACATGAAGTCGTCGTTGCTAATACCCGGAAAATTGCAGATGATATCGAAGACATCAAACCGATCAAAGACGACCTGTATACCCCCAGAATTGAAGGGGCCGATGAGGAAATGAGGAATATGAGCTACGGCATGGCCCGCAGCATTTACGGTGATGAGCTTCCTGCGATTGTTGAAGAACGTCTGGAAAAAGAGCTGAAAAGCATCATCGGCCACGGCTTCGCGGTCATCTATCTCATTTCTCACAAGCTTGTCAAAAAATCGCTTGATGATGGATACCTGGTCGGGTCGCGCGGATCGGTGGGCTCATCTTTCGTTGCGACAATGACTGAAATAACCGAAGTCAATCCGCTGCCGCCGCACTATGTGTGTCCGTCATGCCAGCATTCCCACTTTTTCGATGACGGATCGGTCGGTTCAGGATTTGACCTTCCTGATGCGGACTGTCCCGAGTGTGGAACACCATATAAAAAAGACGGCCATGACATTCCGTTCGAAACGTTCCTTGGCTTCAAAGGGGACAAGGTTCCTGATATCGACTTGAACTTTTCGGGTGAATATCAGCCGCGTGCCCATAACTATACAAAAGTATTGTTCGGAGAAGATAATGTCTTCCGGGCGGGAACGATCGGCACTGTAGCCCAAAAAACGGCATTCGGTTTCGTGAAAAAATTCGAAGAAGAGAACGGCGTCACCTACCGGGGGGCGGAAATTGACCGGCTCTCTTCCGGATGCACCGGTGTGAAGCGGACGACCGGCCAGCACCCTGGGGGCATCATCGTTGTCCCCGATTATATGGATATCTTTGATTTCACACCGATCCAGTATCCGGCAGATGACAGGAATTCCGAATGGAAAACGACGCATTTCGACTTCCATTCCATCCATGACAACTTGCTCAAGCTGGATATTCTGGGGCACGATGATCCGACTGTAATCAGGATGCTTCAAGACTTGAGCGGCATCGATCCAAAAACGATTCCGACAGATGACAAGGAAGTCATGAAAATTTTCGGCGGAACGGAATCACTCGGTGTAACAGAAGACCAGATCATGTGTAAAACCGGCACCCTCGGTATTCCAGAATTCGGCACGAGATTTGTCCGCCAAATGCTTGAAGAAACCAAACCAAGTACGTTCTCAGAGCTTGTGCAGATTTCCGGGCTTTCCCACGGGACTGACGTATGGCTGAATAATGCCAATGAATTGATCTACAGCGGTACCTGTGAGCTTAAGGACGTTATCGGATGCCGTGATGATATTATGGTGTATTTGATTTATAAAGGACTTGAACCTTCACTGGCATTTAAAATTATGGAGTTTGTCCGGAAGGGCAGGGGCTTGCAGGATGAGTGGATTGAAGAGATGAAAAAACATGACGTGCCTGATTGGTATATCGATTCCTGCAAAAAGATCAAATACATGTTCCCTAAAGCCCATGCGGCTGCCTATGTATTGATGGCTGTGCGGATCGCCTATTTCAAGGTGCATCATCCAATCTTGTTCTATGCGGCCTACTTCACTGTACGTGCTGATGATTTTGACGTAGATGCAATGGTGAAAGGCAGCAATGCCATCAGGGCACAAATTGAAGAAATCAATGCGAAAGGCCTTGATGCTTCTCCGAAAGAGAAAAGTTTGCTGACTGTGCTGGAACTGGCCCTTGAAATGTGTGAACGCGGATTGAAATTCCAGAGGGTGGACTTGTATAAGTCGAGTGCCAGTGAGTTCCTTGTAGAAGGGAATACATTGATTCCCCCGTTTAACGCTATTCCCGGCCTTGGCACCAACGCCGCTTTGAATATCGTAAAGGCACGTCAAGAAGGTGAGTTTCTCAGTAAGGAAGATTTACAGCAGCGCAGCAAGATCTCAAAAACAGTCATCGAGTACTTGAATGAGCAGGGCTGTCTTGAAGGCCTCCCAGATCAGAACCAGCTGTCGCTGTTTTGATGGAATGTCTCTCAGTTGCAATAAAAATGAGGTTATGATATATTCATTTGTGGATAGACTAAGAATAAGCTCGTATGCAAAGGAGTGGGCCCGCCCACTCCTTTCTGTTAGCCTCCGTTTATCCGGAACAGTGTTATTCGTGTCCTTAATCCCTGCCGTTTTTCGGCAGGGTATTTTCTTCAAAAGAAAAGGAAGTGTGTTGCGTAAGTGGCCGCTGACGCCGTAAGCATAGATTCCTCCGGAAGGGAAACCCGCATTCCTGCGTGTGCCCCGCTTATGCGCGAAAGCCGCTGCCGGTGCTCTCCGCATTTCTCTTGAAGAGTCAGATGCCGGACAAGCGGGTAAAAATACATACGGAGCAGCTGAATCGAAACCAATTGTGGCAGCAAGGAGGGTTAACATGGGAAAAAAGGTCACAGATATTACCGAAGAACTTGTCACTCCAATTGTTGATGAATACGGAATGGAACTTGTGGATGTCGAATTCGTCAAAGAAGGTAAAAACTGGTTCCTGCGTGTTTTCATTGATTCTCCTGAAGGTGTGGATATTGAAGACTGCGGGAAGGTGAGCGAAAGGCTTAGCGAACAGCTTGATGAAAAGGACCCGATTGATATGCCATACTTTTTGGAAGTTTCATCTCCAGGAGCGGAACGCCCGCTTAAAAAGGAGAAGGACTTTTACAATGCAGTCGGAAAACAAGTCCATGTCAAGACGTATGAACCGATTGACGGCGAAAAAGTTTTTGAAGGCAAGCTTCTCGATTTCAACGGTGAAAGGCTGTCAGTTGAAGTGACGATAAAAACAAGAAAGAAAACATACGACATTCCATACGAGAAAGTTGCAAATGCCAGACTGGCAGTCACTTTTTAACGAAGGGGGAAAAATAGAAATGAGCAGTGAACTGTTTGATGCGCTGACAGTCCTCGAAAAAGAAAAAGGCATCAGCAAAGATATTTTATTAGAGGCCATTGAGGCGGCATTGATCTCTGCCTATAAGCGCAATTTCAATCAGGCGCAGAATGTGCGTGTTGATATCAATGAAACAACAGGAACGATGCGGGTTTTCGCCCGCAAAGATGTAGTGGAAGAAGTGATGGATCCGTTCCTTGAAATTTCACTTGAAGAAGCTAAGCAGATCAACCCTTCTTATGAAGTAGATGATGTGGTGGAGCTTGAAGTCACACCGAGGAACTTTGGGCGGATTGCTGCGCAAACAGCCAAGCAGGTCGTTACCCAGCGTGTCCGCGAAGCAGAACGCGGGGTCATTTATTCAGAATACATCGACCGTGAGGAAGACATTATGACGGGCATCGTCCAGCGCCAGGATCCGCGTTTTATTTATGTGAACCTGGGAAAGGTGGAAGCTCTTCTTCCCGCAAACGAGCAGATCGCAAGCGAAGGTTATCACCCGCATGACCGTATTAAAGTTTTTGTGACCAAGGTTGAAAAAACAACAAAAGGCCCTCAGATATTTGTGTCGAGGACCCATCCGGGCCTTTTGAAGCGGCTGTTTGAACTTGAAGTTCCTGAAATTTATGACGGAACGGTGGAAATCAAATCGGTTGCACGTGAAGCCGGAGACCGGTCAAAAATATCCGTCCATTCACAGGATCCTGAAGTGGATCCCGTCGGCTCATGCGTCGGCCAAAAAGGCCAGCGTGTCCAGGCCATCGTCAACGAGCTGAACGGTGAAAAAATTGACATTGTCCGCTGGTCGGAAGATCCGGTTGAATATGTTGCCAATGCACTGAGCCCTTCAAAAGTCCTCAAGGTCGATGTGGACGAAGAAGAGAAGGCAACCACTGTCATCGTCCCTGATTACCAGCTGTCCCTGGCAATCGGCAAACGCGGACAAAACGCCCGGCTTGCCGCCAAGCTTACCGGCTGGAAGATTGATATAAAGAGCCAGTCCGATGCAGAGGAACTCGGCCTCTATTCACCTGGTGATGAAGCAGCTCCGGAAGATTACGATGAAGAATACGAAGAATTAGATTAAGAGGTGGGCCTGGTGAATAAGAAAAAAACACCTTTGCGAAAGTGTGTCGCCAGTCAGGAAATGAAACCGAAAAATGAGCTGCTCAGGGTCGTCAGAACACCCGAGGGCGATGTCATGGTTGATTTGACGGGCAAGAAATCGGGCCGCGGTGCTTATTTAAGCAAAGATAAATCAATTATAGAAAAAGCAAAGAAAAAAAACATTTTGTCCCGGCATTTGAAAGCGGAAGTGGATGATGCGGTTTATGATGAATGCATCGCCATTGCCGAGAGGGATAACCGGCCATTATGAGGCAGAGCAAAGGGTTATCGCTGCTGGGACTAGCCAATCGGGCAAGAAAGTGCATTTCCGGAGAAGAGCTCGTTTTAAAGGAGATAAGAAACGGCAATGCCCGGCTTGTCATCCTTGCCGGCGATGCTTCTGAAAATACCGTCAAAAAGATGACGGACAAGTGTAAAACGTTCGATGTGCCGCTGCGATTCGCACAGGATCGGTATACACTGGGAGAAGCTATTGGAAAGCCGGCCAGAGTGTCGGTCGCGGTAACAGACGAGGGATTTGCAAAGAAGCTGATTAGCTTGCTCGATTAATTCTTACGGGGGTGAACGTATGAGCAAGATGCGTGTATATGAATATGCCAAAAAGCACAACGTTTCAAGCAAACAGGTCATTAATAAATTAAAAGATATGAATGTGGAAGTTTCTAATCATATGTCTACAATTGAAGATTCAGTTGTGGGCAAACTCGATGCGATATTCGATCCTAAAAAAGAGGACAAACCGAAACAGGAATCCGGCCGCAACAATAACTCCAAGGCGGCAAATACAGGCCAGGGCGGCAAGGATAACGCTCAGAACAAAAAGACTTCCGGCGGGCAAAACCGCAGCGGAGGCGGAAACCGCCAGAATAATAACCAGAACCGCAATCAGCCGAGAAACAGCGGCAATAAAAATCAGCAGCAGGGCGGAAGAGGAAACAACCGCGGACAAAACCGCAAAGGAAAAGGCGGCCAGCGCAATCAGCCCAATCAAAATCAGCCGAAGCAGCCGCCGAAACAGAAGCAGACTCCTGAAAAAATCACATTCGAGGGCACGCTTACTGTTGGCGAACTGGCCGGCAAGCTCAATAAAGAGCCTTCAGAAATCATTAAAAAGCTGATGACACTTGGCGTAATGGCAACGATCAACCAGGAACTTGACAAAGAGTCCATCGAATTGATCGGCGCTGAATATGGAGTCGAAACAGAAGAAGAGCAAGTGATCGACAAATCAGATCTATCCACCTACATGGAGCCTGATGAAGAGAAAGACATGCAGATCCGCCCGCCGGTGGTCACTATCATGGGTCACGTCGACCATGGTAAAACAACATTGCTTGACTCCATCCGCAATACGAAGGTAACCGCTTCTGAAGCAGGTGGAATCACCCAGCATATCGGTGCATACCAGATTGAAGCTAACGATAAGAAAATCACGTTCCTGGATACACCAGGCCACGCGGCATTTACGACAATGCGTTCACGCGGTGCCCAGGTAACAGACGTGACAATTCTTGTTGTGGCCGCAGATGACGGTGTGATGCCGCAGACAGTTGAGGCGATCAACCATGCCAAAGCTGCTGAAGTGCCGATCATCGTAGCGGTGAACAAGATCGATAAAGAAGGGGCCAATCCTGACCGTGTCATGCAGGAACTGACCGAATACAACCTTGTGCCGGAAGACTGGGGCGGCGACACTATTTTCGTTCCGGTTTCCGCATTGCAGGGAGAAGGAATTGAAGACCTTCTGGAAATGATCCTTCTTGTCAGTGAAGTGGAAGAGCTTAAAGCCAATCCTGACCGTCTCGCATACGGAACGGTCATTGAGGCGCAGCTTGATAAAGGACGCGGCTCAGTTGCAACCCTGCTAGTCCAAAACGGAACACTGAATGTCGGCGACCCGATCGTAGTCGGCAATACGTTCGGCCGTGTCCGCGCCATGGTGAACGATCTCGGCCGCCGCGTCAAGAAAGCCGGTCCGAGCACACCTGTGGAAATCACCGGCTTGAATGATGTTCCTCAGGCAGGCGACCGTTTTGTAGTCTTCGAAGAAGAAAAGACAGCACGTCAGATCGGGGAGTCCCGCGCCCAAAAACAGCTCGAAGCACAGCGCGGTGAGAAGTCCAGGCTCAGCCTTGATGATCTGTTTGAGCAAATCAAGCAGGGTGATGTGAAAGAAATAAACGTCATCATCAAAGCAGACGTACAGGGATCTGTTGAAGCTATGGCAGGCTCCCTGCAAAAAATAGAAGTCGAAGGCGTGAAAGTCAAAGTCATCCATACAGGTGTCGGTGCGATTACGGAATCTGACATTATCCTTGCTTCCGCTTCAAATGCGATCGTAATAGGTTTCAATGTCCGTCCGGACGGCAATGCTAAAAAGACGGCAGAGGCTGAAAACGTCGATATCCGCCTTCACCGTGTTATCTATAAAGCGATCGACGAGATTGAAGCTGCCATGAAAGGGATGCTTGATCCTGAGTTCGAAGAGAAAGTCATCGGCCAGGCAGAAGTCCGTGAAACGTTTAAGGTATCAAAAATCGGCACAATTGCAGGTTCTTACGTGACTGAAGGTAAAGTAAGAAGAGATGCAGGTGTCCGTGTCATCCGTGACGGCATTGTCGTATATGAAGGTGAAGTCGATACCCTTAAGCGCTATAAGGATGATGCAAAGGAAGTGGCACAGGGCTACGAATGCGGAATCACCCTTCAGAAGTTCAACGATATAAAAGAAGGCGATATATTTGAATTCTTCGTCATGGAGGAAATCAAACCGGCATGATCGGATTTGTCCGCTGTGAATGCTTAATCTATGATGCTCAATCACTGAAAGAAAAGCGGATGGTGCTGCAGCGTATCATAACAAGATTGAAACAGCGGTATAATGTGTCGGTTTCCGAGCTGGATTACCAGGATCTCTGGCAGCGGACGGAAATCGGCATCGCCGCTGTCGCTTCTTCACGTGCTGCAGCGGAGAAAGAACTGGAACGGTCATTGAAAATGATCGATTCCTTTCCGGAAATCGAAAGGGCTAAGACAACTTACGAGTGGTTTTAAGCGAGGTGATGACGATGAGCAATGTACGTGCAAACCGGGTTGCTGAACAAATGAAAAAAGAACTGGGTGACATCATCGGCCGTAAATTGAAAGATCCCCGTGTCGGCTTTGTCACGGTGACTGATGTGGAAGTGAGCGGTGATTTACAGCAGGCAAAAGTGTTTATTTCCGTACTCGGGGATGAAGAGAAAAAGCGGGAAACGCTTAACGGTCTTGCCAAAGCGAAAGGCTTTATCAGATCTGAAATCGGCCAGCGGATCCGGCTGAGGAAAACGCCTGAATTGTTTTTTGAATTTGATGAATCAATTGATTACGGCAACCGGATTGAAACGCTGCTCCGCGATTTGAACAATCCGGAAGAATAAAATGACAAAAAGGACAGGCGCAGTCTGTCCTTTTTATCATGCACTAAAAACCAATCATTTCTTGCGCCGGAACAATGCAAAAGGCGCTTGACTCCATATAACTAAATGAGCGATAAGGCAGGGATATAGCAGGATGGATGGAATTTTACCTCTTAACAAACCCGCAGGCTGGACATCACATGATTGTGTCATGAAGACCAGAAAACTGTTCAAGACAAAAAAAGCAGGGCATACTGGTACGCTTGACCCCGATGTGACAGGTGTCCTGCCAATTTGCATCGGCAGAGCTACAAAGGTAGTCGAATATTTGACAGGAGCCGAAAAGACATATGAAGGAGAGGTCACGCTCGGAACAGCAACGGAAACAGAAGATGCTTCCGGTAAGGTCATCGAACAGCAGAAGATTAAGCAGCCGGTTAAACGTGAACAGATCATTGAAGCGATGGACAAACTTACCGGTGAAATCAATCAGGTCCCGCCTATGTACTCTGCCGTAAAGGTGAACGGGAAACGGTTGTATGAATATGCCCGTGAAGGAATTGAGGTTGAGAGGCCAAACCGCAACATCACTGTATATGAATTCAAACTGCTGGATGACCGGGAGCAGTTTGCAGGTGAAAGCATTTCTTTCACATTCAGGGTAAAGGCAAGTAAAGGCACATATGTCCGGACACTTGCTGTCGACCTTGGCAGGGAACTTGGTTATCCTGCCCATATGTCACACCTTATCCGTACAGCTTCAGGTCCGTTCGATATAACTGAATGTTTGACGTTTGAACAGATTGAAGCCAAAATGAAGGAGGGCACCGCTCATGATTTGCTTATGCCAATCGAAAGAGCGCTTGCCGGAATGCCTTCCATTTCCGTTTCAGCCCAAACCGCTGAGAAAGTAAAGAACGGGGCCCTCCTGCCGGAACCGGAAAATATGGAAGATTCCATTCTGACAGTTAAAGATCCGGCCGGAGCAGTATTGGCAGTCTACAAAAAACATCCTTTAAAAAAGGGTGTGATAAAGCCGGAAAAGGTCCTTCGCAACGAATAATGAATAGTTCGGGTGATATATATGAAAACCATTAAACTGAAATACCCTCTTAAGGGAAATGATCAGGAAAGCCAGCAGAAAGTAATGGCACTCGGCTTTTTTGACGGCGTCCACCGCGGTCACAAGAAAGTGATCCAAACAGCTGTCAATAAGGCAGCAGAAGCAGGGATGGAAAGTGCAGTGATGACTTTTCATCCCCATCCCTCCGCCGTCCTCCGTAAAAGTGTCGAGCATGTGAGATATATTACACCGCCTCATGAAAAAGAAAAAGAAATCAGCAAGCTTGGTGTTGATGTACTTTACGTCGTTGAATTCAGCCATTCATTTGCGGATCTGCAGCCGCAAGAGTTTGTTGATGAGTATATAATCGGTCTTAATGTGAAGCATGTTGTAGCTGGTTTTGACTATTCGTACGGCCGTTTCGGCAAAGGTACGATGGAAACGATGCCCTTTCATTCGCGCGGTCAGTTTACCCAGACTGTTGTCGGCAGAGTGGCGGAAGAGGATGAAAAGGTCAGTTCGACTTTGATCAGGGGCTGCCTGAAAGATGGGGCGGTAGCTGCTGTTGCTCATTATCTTGGGCGGCCATACCGGACGATAGGAAACGTCGGTCACGGTGACAGGCGCGGCAGGACGATCGGGTTCCCGACAGCCAACCTAGAATTGGAAGAGGACTATCTTATCCCTGCCCCTGGTGTCTATGCTGTAAAAGCAACCGTCGGCGGCAAGACTTTTGACGGCGTGGCCAATATCGGATTCAAACCGACATTCAACGAGGTGACGGGTGCCGAACCTTCGATCGAAGTTCATTTGTTTAATTTTAATCAAAATATTTATGGTGATAAGATGGAAGTGGATTGGTATAAACGGCTCCGGCCCGAACAGAAATTTCCTTCTGCAGATGCGCTTGTCACCCAGATTGAAGCAGATAAGGCGGCATCTGAAGCCTTTTTTGCTGCGAGAAATGTGTCATCCCGCTGATTTCACTTTTCAAAAGGCTGTGTTAAAGCTCAATGTTGATTTCTTCACTAGTTGATTGTAGTGGAAGGTGCGAGACTCCTGCGGGACTAGCGGGACAGGTGAGACCCCGCAAGAGCGATAGCGATGAGGAGGCTCACCGCCCGCCCCGCGGAAAGCGAGTACCTGCAACGGAAATCAACACTAGCGTTTAACTGAGCCTTTCAAAAAAACAGCACTCATAATCATTTTTAATGAAATGCTTGCATTTTCAGCCGAAAAACGGTATTCTAATATGCGTATGAAAAGAACCATTGCTTGGCAATTCGAGTCACCGACGATTGCTCAGTAATTGGGGATACAAAGAACAGGAGGTGAAACGGATGGCTATTACACAAGAACGTAAGAACGAACTTATCGCCGAGTATAAGACTCATGATAATGACACAGGTTCTCCAGAAGTACAAATTGCTATCCTTACTGACCAAATCAACAGTTTGAATGAGCACTTGCGTACTCACAAAAAGGATCATCATTCACGCCGCGGTCTATTGAAAATGGTAGGTAAACGCCGTAACTTGCTGAACTACCTGCGCAATAAAGACATTACGCGTTATCGTGAACTGATCAATAAACTTGGTTTGCGCCGATAATGACTGAAAAAGCGGGAGTTCATCCCGCTTTTTTGCTACACGAAAACAATTTTACAGATCTTTTTCAAATTGGTATCTTTAAAGAAGGCTGTGTTAAAGCTCGATGTTGATTTTTAACTAGTTGATTGGTGTGGAGGGTGCGAGACTCCAGGGGGACTAGCGGGACAGGTAAGACCCCGCAGGACATTGAATAAGCTTCTTCGAATTGACACCGCACGAAGAAAATCGGTTTTTATTTTCGAGGAGCGGAGCGACGAGGAGCCTCCCGCCCGCCCCGCGGCAAAGAAGACACTGTGAGTGCGACCGAAGGGAAGCAGGAACAGATGTCGCACTTGTGCCCTTGGGTGAAAGCGAGTACCTGCAACGTAAATCAGCATTAACGTTTAACAGAGCCTTAAAGAAAAATCCGGTTATAATGTTTGATTTTCGCAAAAGCTATTTTTAAATACATATGCACGAGAGGAGCACTCGCTATCATGGAACAAGAAACACAACGTTTCTCCATTGACTGGGCAGGACGTGAACTAACCGTTGAAGTTGGACAGCTTGCGAAGCAGGCTAACGGTGCCGTCATGGTCCGTTACGGAGAGACCGCTGTACTATCTACTGCCACCGCCTCAAAAGAACCGAAAGATTTGCCGTTTTTCCCTTTGACAGTTAACTATGAAGAAAGGCTTTATGCTGTCGGTAAAATTCCTGGGGGATTCATCAAGCGTGAAGGCCGACCGAGTGAAAAAGCCGTATTGACGAGCCGCCTCATTGACCGGCCGATTCGCCCGCTATTCCCGGATGGATTCCGCAATGATGTCCAGGTCATCAGCATCGTGATGAGCGTCGACCAGGATTGTTCATCAGAAATGGCTGCTATGCTCGGGTCATCCCTTGCCCTTTCACTTTCCGACATTCCGTTTTACGGGCCGATTGCCGGTGTAACCGTCGGAAGAATCGAAGGCGAATTCGTCATCAATCCTACTGTGGATCAAATGGAAAACAGTGACATTGAATTGATCGTAGCCGGAACAAAAGATGCGGTCAATATGGTGGAAGCCGGCGCACAAGAAGTACCGGAAGATGTAATGCTTGAAGCCATCATGTTCGGCCATGAAGAAATTAAGCGCCTCATCGCTTTCCAGGAAGAAGTTGCAGCGAAAGCCGGTAAGGAAAAAACGGAAGTCAAGCTATATGAACTTGATGAAAAGCTTGAAAACGAAATCCGCGATATGGCAGAAACAGACCTGCTTAACGCGATCCGGACTGAGGAAAAGCAGGAACGCGAAGCTGCCATCCAGGAAGTCAAAAATGCTGTAATCGAAAAGTATGAGGAAAATGAAGCGGATGACAGCACAATCAAACAAGTCAAAGACATACTCGATAAAATCGTCAAAGGCGAGGTTCGCCGGCTGATCACTAAAGAAAAGGTCCGTCCGGATGGGCGCGGCATCGATGAAATCCGCCCGCTGTCTTCCGAAACGAACAAGCTCGCCCGCACACACGGTTCAGGTCTGTTCACACGCGGCCAAACGCAGGCGTTAAGCGTTTGTACCCTTGGTGCGCTTGGTGATGTACAAATCTTGGACGGGCTTGATCTGGAAGAATCGAAGCGGTTCATGCACCATTATAACTTCCCGCTGTTCAGCGTCGGTGAAACCGGGCCAATCCGCGGACCGGGCCGCCGGGAAATCGGACATGGAGCGCTTGGTGAACGCGCTCTTGAAAAAGTGATTCCACCTGAAAAGGATTTCCCTTATACGATTCGGCTTGTATCTGAAGTACTGGAATCAAACGGATCGACTTCACAGGCCAGCATATGCGCCAGCACGCTTGCACTTATGGACGCCGGTGTGCCGATTAAAGCGCCAGTTGCCGGAATTGCGATGGGCCTTGTCACTGACGGAGAGGATTATTCGGTCCTTACCGATATCCAGGGCATGGAAGACCATCTCGGCGATATGGACTTTAAAGTTGCCGGAACTGAAAAAGGCGTTACCGCCCTGCAGATGGATATCAAAATTGAAGGGCTTTCCCGCGATATCTTGAAAGAAGCGCTCGAGCAGGCCAAAAAAGGCCGCTTGCAAATCCTTGATAACATGATGCAAGCCATTTCTGAGCCGCGGAAAGAGCTTTCTCCATATGCTCCAAAAATCTTGATCATGTCAATCAAGCCAGATAAAATCCGTGATGTTATCGGGCCTAGCGGTAAGCAAATCAATAAGATTATTGAAGAAACGAACGTTAAAATCGATATCGAGCAAGATGGCACAATTTTCATATCTTCCACAAACACAGAGATGAATGAAAAGGCGAAGAAGATCATTGAAGATCTCGTCCGCGAAGTGGAAGTCGGTCAAATTTATCTCGGCAAAGTCAAGCGCATCGAAAAGTTCGGCGCTTTTGTGGAGCTGTTCAGCGGCAAAGACGGACTTGTGCATATTTCCGAAATTGCAGAAGAACGGATCGGCAAAGTCGAGGACGTGCTGTCTATCGGTGATGAAATCCTTGTCAAAGTCGTTGAAATAGACAGGCAGGGCCGTGTTAATCTTTCCCGCAAGGCTGTGCTGCGTGAGCAAAAGGAAAAGGATCAAAATAAAGAGTAATCGAGGGGCTGGTTTTGCCAGCTTCTTTTTTATGGGATTGATTGACAGATTCAGTCTTCGGGTAAAAAACAGAAAATTCCAGACCAAACAGCAGTCCAAATTAGCAACAAAATTGGGCTGCTTATTTTATTAATATAAAGGAAAGCCGCTAAAATAAAGGAGTGACTTGATGTAAACTGTGCCTCCAGCGCTCTCCAACCGGCAATTTCATTGCCGCAGCCGCCAGCTTTCTTCATGTTCTATCTTGTCCTTTTACCTCATACGTTTAGCTATAAAGGGGGACAAATGGATGAACAGAAAAATGATACATATCATCGTATTTGTATTGATACTGGCTGTTTCTTACAGTTCCTTTCAAAATCCATACACAGCTGGTTATATAGATAGCTTAAAAGAATCAGCCGAAATGGTCTCCGGGCAGAAGGACCCATTGTATCAGGAAATAAAAGAAAAAGCACCGGAGTTTAACGAGAAACCGATTGATGCGAGGGTAGACCGTGTATGGAAAGCGATCCCCGGATATAACGGAAAAAAAGTTGACATAGCAAAAAGCTTTAAAAAGATGAAAAAAGACGGGGTTTTTGATGAACAAAAGCTCGTCTTTAAGGAAATCCCGCCGGAGATCACCCTGAAAGACTTACCACCAGCACCGGTATATAAAGGCAATGAAGAGAAAAAAATGGTTTCCTTCCTCATCAATGTGGCATGGGGAAATGAATATATTCCCGATATGCTGAAAACGTTAAAGGAGTACAATATCGAAGCCACATTTTTTTTGGAAGGAAGATGGGTAAAAAAGTATCCGGAATTGGCTAAAATGATTGGGGAGGCCGGACATGAGGCCGGCAATCATTCACATACCCATGCCGATTTTAAAGTGATTTCCGCTGCAGGTGCGAGAGCGGAAATGGAGCAGGCGAACGAAGCGATCAAGGCAGCAACCGGACAGACGCCAGTATGGTTTGCGCCTCCTGGCGGAAGCTATCGCGATGAGATTGTGAAAATTGCTGCCGAACAGGATATGGGTACGGTACTCTGGTCTGTGGATACAGTTGATTGGAAAAAACCGGCCCCTCAGGTGATCCTTCAGCGAATCAACTCAAAAGTCCACCCGGGGGCGATGATTTTAATGCACCCGACTGCTTCCACGGCACTTGCGCTCGAACCGATGATAAAAAAGCTTAAGGCCCAGGGATACAGCATATCCACCGTTTCCGCATTATTAAACGAAAAGCGCCATGAAGCACGGTGAATGCCATCAGAAGTTAATGATGTAACCACGTGACATGACATGCAGGCCGGCAACTGATATCATAGAAATTGTAGCATTAATGTGCAGCAATGGGAGGTTTAGATTTGATCACAAAACACACTTGCAAAAATGGATTGCGCATAGTAATCGAAAAAATTCCAACTGTCCGTTCTGTGGCAACCGGCATTTGGATCGGAACAGGTTCCAGAAATGAGTCGAAAGAGAACAACGGTATTTCCCATTTCCTTGAACATATGTTTTTTAAAGGGACAAAAGAGCGCTCAGCCCGTGAAATCGCCGAAGCATTTGACAGCATCGGCGGACAGGTCAACGCTTTTACATCCAAAGAATATACATGCTATTATGCGAAAACGCTTGATGAGCATGCAACATATGCTTTGAATATTTTGGGGGACATGTTTTTTAATTCCGTATTTGATGATCAGGAACTGCAAAAAGAAAAAAATGTCGTCTTTGAAGAAATCAAAATGTATGAAGATACACCTGACGATATCGTTCATGATCTTCTGAGCCAGGCAAGCTTTGAGGAGCATGCCCTTGGCTACCCGATCCTTGGGACGGAATCTACACTCGATACATTCAATGGTGATAAGCTCCGCAAATTCATGGAACAAATGTACACGCCGGATAATGTCGTTATTTCAGTGGCTGGGAATGTCAGTGAAGACTTCATTAAAAAAATTGAGGAGATTTTCGGCAGCTATACGACCGGCTACACGAAGCCGGACTATGTGAAGCCTCAATTCCATTCAAATCGCTTGACTAAGAAAAAGGATACAGAACAGGCACACCTGTGTCTTGGCTACAAAGGGCTTCCGATCGGTGATGATAAGGTATATACTCTCATCGTGATGAACAACATTCTCGGCGGCAGCATGAGCAGCCGTCTTTTCCAGGAAGTCAGGGAAGAGCGCGGTCTCGCTTATTCCGTATTTTCTTACCATTCCGCCTATCAGGATAATGGTATCCTGACCATTTACGGAGGCACAGGAAGTAAACAGCTCGACGTGCTATACGAGACGATCAAGGATACGCTTGAAGTATACCAAAATGAAGGAATCACAGAAAAAGAGCTTCGAAACAGCAAGGAGCAAATGAAAGGCAATATGATGCTCAGCCTTGAAAGCACCAACAGCAGAATGAGCAGGAACGGAAAAAATGAATTGCTGCTCCGCCGCCATCGTTCTCTGGATGAGATTTTGGAACGGATCAACGAAGTCACGATGGAAAAGGTGAACAATCTTTCAAGGGAGATTTTCTCCTCGGATTTTTCAGCGGCTTTGATCAGCCCGCAAAATGAGCTTCCAAAAGCGATGAAATAAACAAATCATAGCAGCTTTAATACAGTAACAGAGCCAGTTTCAGGGGGGAAAACAAAAAAGCAAGCTGATTCCAGGACGAAATTGCGAATGATTTCGTCCTGTTATTTTTTTATTGATGTGACAATGTTCAGCTAACAAAAGAACACAAAAATTGTTGTGCCGTAGATGCAATGAAGGTTTGTAGGGTGGAACAGGAAAAAACGTTTTTTCCGTTCCGGGATGCCTCTTCGCCGCATTTCGCGCCTGCAGGGTCTCCGCTTTTCACTACCCCTGCAGGACTGAATGAGCACCTTCGAATTATCACCACACGAAAAAAGCTCTTTGTACCCTTCGCCTCCGCACCTAATCGAATGTCTCATTCCAATCATATTGGTGCATCTGGCGTAGTTTAATCCGATGACTTTCATGACGATGGTTCAATCAACTCACGGTCTGCCGCCTTAATGATAAACCTGCTCGCCAGTTAAAATAGGTTCTCTCAAATCAGCATAGGTTGAAGGTGAAGCCGCATATAAATGAGGACGAAGGGGTGGTGTTTGTGAGACTGAGTGAAATCGGCGGGAAAGAAATAATTGATCTGGAAAAAGGTGAACGGATGGGGGTGCTTGGACAGACAGACCTTGAAATAAACGAAAATACCGGCCATATTGAATCGCTTCTTATTCCGAATATGAAATGGTTCGGGTTCAAAAGACAGGGGGATGAACTCAGGGTGCCCTGGAAAAACATAAAAAAAGTGGGCCTGGATATGATCATTATAGATTTGCAGCAGCCTTATTAAAACTTCCGGTTTTCCGGAAGTTTTTTATCTTATATAGAACATGAATAGTAAGCATAGAAGGGGTACGACCCGGCAGCCAATTTAGATTTTAGATAGCGGCTCTGCGTCTCTGTTCAGCATGAAGGCTCGCCGGTCCGGCGAGTTTTCTTTATGGATGAACACCGGAAAGCAATAGGAGTGCAGGGGTCCGATCACCAGGCCGGTTCTGCGCAAATCCATTTTCACCAACCGGTTGAGACCTACATAAGATGGTGGGGAAAACGGTAACGGGCACCTACCGGCATAGTGCCGGAAGCAAACATAAAAGAAGGTGAGAATCATTGTTAACGGATATGCATATTGCAGTAATCGGCGGTGATGCCCGCCAGCTTGAAGTAATACGTATGCTTACTGAAATGGATGCGCGCATTTCACTTGTCGGATTTGATCAGCTTGATCATGGTTTCCCTGGTGCAGCCAAAAAAGAAATCAATGAATTGAAGATGAGTGACATTGATGCGATTTTACTTCCGGTTGCCGGAACGAACAACGAAGGTGAAGTGGAGACAATCTTTTCAAGACAAAAGACTATTCTTACCCAAGAGCTGCTTTCCGGTACACCGCTCCATTGCACCGTGTTTTCCGGGATCAGCAATCAATATTTGGATGGAATAACAAGCAAAGCGAAGCGCAGGCTCGTGAAGCTTTTTGAACGGGATGACGTAGCGATCTATAATGCTGTCCCCACTGTAGAAGGTACCATCATGATGGTCATTCAAAATACAGATTTTACGATTCACAATGCCAATATCGCTGTACTCGGCATGGGACGTGTAGGTCAGGGCGTGGCCAGGACCTTTGCGGCCCTCGGTGCAAAAGTGAAAGTGGGTGCGCGCAAAACATCGCATCATGCCAGAATTTATGAAATGGGGCTTAAGCCGTTCGATTTAAGTGATCTTGAAAAGGAAGCCGAAAATGTTGATATCCTGATCAATACGATTCCTGCCCAGGTAGTCAATGCAGGCGTGTTATCAAAAATGCCGACACACACGCTTGTTGTCGACCTTGCCTCAAAACCCGGGGGGACTGACTTCCGCTATGCAGAAAAGAGAGGAATAAAAGCACTGCTTGCGCCCGGTCTGCCGGGTATTGTAGCTCCAAAAACGGCCGGGCAAATCATTGCAAAGGTGCTCAGCACTCTGCTCCATGAATTGAAAACATCCAGAAAGGAGAGATCATGATGGAACTTAAAGGGAAACGGATCGGATTCGGGTTAACAGGTTCTCATTGTACGTACGATGCGGTCGTGCCGGAAATACAAAAACTCCTTGATGCCGGAGCTGACGTCATACCGGTTGTATCATTCACCGTCAGTTCCACGGATACACGGTTTGGAGAAGGTGTTGAATGGGTGAAAAAAATAGAAGAAATGACCGGTGAAAAAGCGATTGATTCCATTGTCAAGGCAGAACCCCTCGGACCGAAATATCCGCTTGATTGCATGGTGGTGGCGCCCTTGACCGGAAACTCCATGAGTAAACTGGCAAACGGGCTCACTGATTCCCCGGTCATCATGGCTGCAAAAGCGACACTGAGGAACTTGAACCCGGTCGTTCTTGGTATCTCCACAAATGATGCCCTCGGACTTAACGGACAAAATTTGATGAAACTGCTGGCGACGAAAAATATCTATTTTATTCCGTTCGGCCAGGATGCCCCTGAAAAAAAACCGAATTCATTGGTTGCGAGGATGCCGCTATTGGATGAAACGGTGAAAGCTGCCCTGAATGGGAAACAGCTCCAGCCTGTAATCATTGAAAAATTCCGTGATTAACAATAGACTTTACTGGTAGATATAGTTTTTTATTTATAACCTGGCAGGATATGATAAAATAACTCTAATATCTCTAATTGATTAATTAAGACGGAAGGGGATTCAACATGGATCATAACAAAGGTTATCGTGTTGCTGTTGTCGGGGCAACAGGCGCAGTCGGACAAAAAATGCTGGAAACACTGGAAGAAAGGAATTTTCCTGTATCAGATTTAACCCTTTTGTCTTCAAGCCGTTCTGCCGGCAAAAAAGTGACGTTTCAAGGAAAGGAACATACAGTTGCCGAAGCGGTTCCGGAAGCGTTTGAAGGAATCCAGCTGGCACTGTTCAGTGCAGGAGGATCGGTTTCTAAAGCACTTGCACCTGAAGCAGCAAAGCGCGGCGCTATAGTCGTTGACAATACTAGTGCGTTCCGTATGGATGAAGATAAACCGCTTGTTGTGCCGGAAGTAAATGAAGAGGATTTGAAGAATCACAACGGCATCATCGCAAATCCGAATTGCTCAACCATCCAGATGGTTGCAGCACTCAAACCGGTCGAACGGGAATTCGGGCTTAGCAAAGTGATCGTTTCCACATATCAGGCCGTTTCCGGGGCAGGGGCCCAGGCGGTTGATGAAATGAAGGAACAGTCGAGGAAGATGCTTGACGGAAGTGATTATGAAACGAACATTTTGCCTGTCAAAGGTGATGAAAAACATTATCCGATCGCTTTCAATGCCATTCCGCAAATTGACAAATTTCAGGATAATGGCTTCACATTTGAAGAAATGAAAATGATAAATGAAACAAAGAAGATCATGCACCGGCCTGATCTTGAAGTTGCGGCAACCTGTGTAAGGCTTCCGATCGATACGGGGCATGCCGAATCAGTGTATATTGAAGTTGAAAAAAGCGGTGTAACCGTGGAACAAATGAAAAAACTTTTAGCAGATGCAGAAGGAATCACCTTACAGGATGATCCGTCAAGCCAGGAATATCCGATGCCGCTTTTTGCAGCAGGCAAAAAAGACGTGTTCGTCGGCCGGATCCGCAAAGATCTGGATAATGACAGGGGATTCCATCTGTGGATCGTATCAGATAACCTTTTGAAAGGGGCCGCCTGGAATTCTGTGCAGATAGCGGAACGCCTTGTCAAACTCGGTTTACTGTAAAATTCATACCTTGTATACTAGGTGAAGAGGTGTCTCAATGAAACGGATTGTCCAAAAGTTCGGAGGAACTTCTGTCCGTAATGAAGAGGGCAGACACAGGGCGTTGCATCATATAAAAACGGCTGTCGAAAACGGTTATAAAACGGTTGTCGTCGTATCGGCCATGGGAAGAAATGGGGATCCGTATGCAACAGATACCCTCCTTGGCCTTATTGACGGCAATAATACCAGAGTCTCCAACCGGGAAATGGATATGCTCATGTCCTGCGGGGAGACCATTTCTTCTGTCGTTTTTTCCAACATGCTGAGGAAAAATGGGCTCAATGCCGCAGCAATAAGCGGTGCATTGGCCGGTTTCAGGACGACGGCGGACCATACGAATGCCAAAATACTGGAAATGGATTGCAGCCGGCTTGAAGAAGAGCTGGGAAAGTATGATGTTGTGGTCGTAGCAGGATTTCAAGGCCAGTCAGAAACAGGGGATGTCACAACCCTCGGGCGCGGGGGCAGCGACACGTCTGCAGCTGCATTAGGCGCTGCTCTGCATGCAGAGTCTGTTGATATCTTTACGGACGTAGAGGGGCTTATGACTGCCGACCCGCGCATTGTGGAAAACGCAAGGCCGCTATCCCAGGTAACATACAACGAAATTTCCAACATGGCTTATCAGGGGGCGAAGGTGATTCATCCGCGGGCAGTAGAAATCGCCATGAACGCGAAAGTTCCGCTCCGGGTGCGTTCAACTTATTCAGATACCGAAGGCACACTTGTCACTTCACATGCAAACCAATCTGGCATGGGCAGTGATATCCAGGATCGCCTCATTACCGGGATTGCTCATGTTTCCGATATTACGCAAATCAGGGTATCTGCTAAAGAAGGGCGTTACGACATGCAGTCTGAGGTTTTCAAAGCCATGGCCGCCGAGCAGATCAGCGTAGATCTAATAAACATTTCACCGAGTAATGTCGTATATACAATCAGTGAGGAGAAGACTGCCCTTGCTGTGAACGTATTATCGGAGCTTGGGTATGAACCGGATATTGTGAGAAACTGTGCGAAAGTTTCCGTTGTAGGTGCCGCAATGGCAGGAGTTCCAGGCGTTACTGCAAAGATAGTCAACGCCCTTTCCAGTGAAGGGATCCAGATTTTGCAATCGGCAGACAGCCACACGACCATCTGGGTGCTGGTGCGGGAAGACGATCTGCACAAGGCGATCAACACGCTTCATTCGGCATTCAAACTGGCCGAACTGCAGCAATCAGGCAATTTGAACAGCTGACAATATAAAAATGAGGTGAATACAAGATGGATTTTGGCCGAATTGGAACGGCAATGGTTACACCTTTTGACAATAAAGGCAACATCGACTTTGCCAAAACCACTCAACTAGTACACTACTTAATTGAAAACGGAACAGACACCCTCGTCGTATCCGGTACGACAGGGGAATCGCCGACACTTACTACGGAAGAAAAGGTAGCGCTTTTTAAGCATGTCGCAGAAGCGGCGGATAAACGGGTTCCGGTTGTCGCCGGCACAGGCAGCAACAATACACACGCTTCCATCGAACTGACAAAAAAAGCGGAGGAAGCAGGCGTGGATGCGGTCATGCTGGTGGCCCCTTATTACAACAAACCTAACCAGGCAGGGCTGTATCAGCACTTCAAAACAATAGCGGATTCTACAGCATTGCCGGTTATGCTTTATAACATACCAGGTCGGTCAGTTGTAAGAATGTCGGCTGAGACGATTATCGAGCTCTCAAAAGTCAGCAATATAGTGGCTCTTAAAGATGCGACAGGCGATCTGCCCGGCATGACGGAAATCATCGCAAATACAGCCGATGATTTTGTGCTTTACAGCGGCGATGACGGTCTTACGCTTCCTTGTCTCGCAGTCGGGGGAGCCGGAGTCATTTCGGTCGCCTCCCACGTAATTGGAAATGAAATGCAGGAAATGACGGCTGCTTTTGAAGGCGGAGACCTTCAAAAGGCTGCAGCCATGCATCAAAAACTGCTTCCGATGATGAAGGCGGTTTTTGCGGAACCGAGTCCTGCACCGGTAAAAGCAGCGCTGCAGATTAAAGGAATGGATATGGGATCAGTAAGATTGCCGCTCGTTCCTGCGAGTGAGGAAACAAGAGAGATGCTTGTGAAATTAATTCAAGACCTTTAAATCAGCCAATGCCCTGTCCAGCAGGGCATTTTTTTCCGTACAGGAAAGTATAAATTGTCTGCAAGGAAGCAGATTTCAACACAATGGCCAATTTTAAGAATACGTGCAGCTGCGCCTCAGTCTGTGCCCAAAGGCTCGCCAATCGGCGGGCTTTCTTCACACTATCCCCCCTTGCTGAACGTGATGCATGATTGCCAGCCATGAGGATATATCTTGTAGATTAAAAAGCGGTTACGATATAATAGGACCAAGTGTGTTGAACGGGAAATCTTGACATCCGGGAGGAGTATCGCAATTGAATGAGAGAAAAAAAGAAAAGATAAAAGTATTTGCCCTTGGCGGAGCCGGGGAAATTGGCAAAAATATGTATGTAGTTGAGGTGGGACATGATATTTTTGCAGTTGATGCGGGGTTGATGTTTCCTGAAGATGAAATGCTCGGCATCGATATGGTGATTCCTGACACCAGTTACCTGGCTGAAAATGCCGGGCGGATCAAAGGGGTGTTTCTGACCCACGGACATGAAGACCATATCGGCGGACTTCCTTTTATTCTCCGCTATCTCGATGTTCCGGTATATGGAACAAAGTTGACCCTCGGACTTGCGGAAGCTAAAATCGCTGATGCCGGGTCCGTGAGGAAGATAAAGCTTCGGACCATCGACTCCGATACAGTTTTGACGTTTGGCGGTACGAAGGTATCTTTTTTCAAGACAAATCACAGCATCCCCGATTCGGTAGGCGTGTGTTTCCATACAAGCCAGGGAGCTATCGTCTATACAGGGGATTTCAAGTTCGACCAGACACCGGTTGACGGCGAACTTGCGGATTTTCATAAAATGGCCGAAATCGGCAATCAAGGTGTCCTTTGCTTGCTTTCTGACAGTACGAATGCAGAACGTCCAGGATTCAGCGGATCCGAAGCACTTGTCGGCCGGGAACTTATTGATACATTTTCTACTGCAGCCGGCCGGGTGATCATAGCCGCTTTTGCAACCAACATCCACCGTGTCCAGCAAGTCTTCGATGCAGCATATGAATGCGGACGCAAAGTAGCCCTTCTTGGAAGGAGCATGAACCATGTGACGGATATTGCCGTCCGTCTCGGCCATTTACATATTCCAGAGGATCTGCTCGTTCCTGTTGAAGATATTCTAAAGCTTAACGACAGTGAAATTGTCCTGTTAACTACAGGGAGCCAGGGTGAGCCGATGGCAGCACTTTCTCTGATGGCAAAAGGGGCAAATAAGCACGTAAGCATCAAAAAGGGAGACACGGTCATTGTGTCGGCGACACCCATTCCAGGAAATGAACTTTCTGTAACAAAGACGGTCGACCTTTTATTCAGGGCAGGCGCAGATGTTATATATGGAAGAAGGAAGGTCCATGTTTCCGGACATGGAAATCAAGAAGAGCTGAAATTGATGCTGAATATCATGAAACCCAAATATTTTATCCCCGTCCACGGCGAGTATAAGATGCAAATTGCACATGCCCGCCTGGCTGAGGGTGCCGGGATTGCCCATCATGATGTTTTCCTTCTGGAAAACGGGGATGTTGTGGAATTTGCAGACGGCGAAGCCAGTGCCGGCGGAAAAGTTCCGTCTGGTAATATCCTGGTGGATGGTTTGGGTGTCGGTGATGTCGGAAATATTGTACTCAGGGACAGGCGCCTCCTTTCCCAGGATGGCATTTTACTTGTTGTCGTCACTCTTTCCAAAGATAAGAAAAAAGTAGTCGCAGGGCCTGAAATCCTTTCCCGCGGATTTGTATATGTCAGAGAATCGGAGCAGCTATTTTTGAAATCAAATGAAATTGTCCTTCAAATTCTTAACGAAGCTGCCGAAGCAAAGGCGATGGACTGGTCAACACTGAAATCCGAAATCCGGGATTCGTTAAGCCAGTACCTTTATGAGAAAACAAAGCGCCGGCCGATGATACTGCCGATCATAATGGAAATATAACCGTTTTGCATAAAAGCATAATTAATCTTATTTCAGTGTGAATCATTTCCTTATTCCCGCTTCATACTAATTGAAGAACAGAGGAAAGGAGACCGATCATGTCTGAAAATGAGAACCAGCAGGAAAAGGAATCCGGAAAGGAAAACGATGAGCAGAAGGCATCTCCATTGCTGGAAAAGATTCAGCAGCTGGGCCAGACGAGTGTTGCTTCAATGGGGGACTCCAATATCCATGTCCTGACGATTATCGGGCAAATTGAGGGGCATATGCAGCTTCCTCCGCAAAATAAAACGACGAAGTATGAACATTTAATTCCGCAGATTGCAGCAATTGAACAAAACCCGAAAATTGAAGGTCTGCTTGTATTGCTCAACACCGTGGGGGGTGACGTTGAGGCAGGTCTTGCCATTGCTGAAATGATCGCTTCTTTAACGAAGCCGACTGTCTCGATCGTCCTTGGCGGAGGGCATTCAATCGGAGTGCCGATAGCTGTATCGGCGAACTACTCGTTCATAGCTCCGACTGCCACGATGACGATTCACCCGGTAAGGCTTACCGGCCTTGTTATCGGTGTTCCGCAAACATTTGAATATCTTGATAAAATGCAGGACCGTGTTATCAGTTTTGTAACCCGTAATTCGAATATCGAAGAGGAAAAGCTGAAAGAACTCATGCTTTCCAAAGGGAACTTGACAAGGGACATCGGTACGAATGTCCTCGGTGAGGATGCTGTGGCATACGGGATGATTGATGAAGTCGGAGGTGTCGGCAAAGGCATCCAAAAGCTGAATGAACTGATCGCTGCATATAAAGGGGAGATGAATGAAGCGGAAGGGGATATGATCCAATGATCCTGTATACGACTGTTCCAGAGGAGCTGATGTTCCAGCCTGACCAGGCGGAATTTTCGAAACAAAAAGTCGTGACAATCAATTCGGTGCCCGTCGTTACAGCGGAGGTGTCACCAGGGAAGTATCAAATTGTGCGGATTTTAAGCACGGACCCCGGTGCATTTTTAAAGAGCAGCCTTGCACCTGGCCAGATGGTCGGGATGGATCAGGTAAACTCCTAAAAACCGGGGATGGACCGTGTTTTTTATGCTATAATAAATGAAGGGAAAAGCAGCCGAATATGACGGCTGCTTTCTTCGATTATCCATCTGATGGAAATACATAATTTTTTTCCTGCACATCATGAATACAGCTGAAGACTAATAGAGGTGACGGAATGGCAAAACGGAAAAGAAAACAGACAAAGAAGAAAGAAACGATAAAAAAACAGCTTCAGTTTGAGGTTGTCGGACTGACCATGTTCGCTTTAATGGTAATCGGCATCATAAAACTCGGGAAAGTCGGCGGTTTCCTCGTCATGATTTTCCGGTTTTTCTTCGGGGAATGGTATGTCCTTCCACTGCTGGGCGGATTGATTTTTTCATTATTTCTTATTGTTAAACGCTCGTTCCCCCCTTTTGCGACACGGAGGCTGAACGGATTATATCTGATGGGGGCATCCATGCTGCTGCTAAGCCATGTGAAATTGTTTGAAGATCTTTCAAGGCAGGGAGACTGGGCAGATTTATCCGTAATCCGCAATACGTTTGAGTTATTTAAAATGGAAACGGGAGGACAATCGATTATAAATGATCTGGGCGGCGGCATGATCGGCGCAGGCCTGTTTGCGATGTCCTATTATCTCTTTGATGTTCTTGGAACGAGAATCATCGCATTTTTGCTTATTTTAATCAGCCTTCTCCTTATAACCGGAAAATCCCTCCGCCAGACAGTCGGCGTCGTCTTTTCGTGGATCGGCGATTTCATCAAAAAACAATGGGGAGCTTTTTTGGATGATATCAGCACCTGGAAAGAGGGGAGAAAAAAGAAAAGGGAAGAGAAGGAACTGGAGCGGCAGAGAGCGATGGAGCAAGAGGAGCTTGAAATAAGCGGTGTACGTGATGAAAGCGGAGATGATGAGGAAGAAGAGGCTATCAATGGTGATGAAAGAGATGAGGAGCCGATCATTGCCAACTTCGCTGATGTCGCCTATCAAAAACCCGAAAAGGGCAAGAGAGATGCCAGCGGGAATGCACAGCCGCAAGAGAAAGCTGAAGACCAGGAAGGCGGCGGTGATGTAACCATCACTTTTTCGGAGCAGGAAAACAAAGATTACCGGCTTCCTCCGCTCAGTCTGCTTGAAGTGCCCCAGAAAAACTCGCAGACATTTGAAAAACAGCAAATTTCAGCCAATGCCCGCAAACTGGAAAAAACGTTTCAAAGCTTCGGTGTAAAAGCGCGTGTGGCTAAAGTGCATCTCGGTCCGGCTGTGACCAAATATGAAGTATATCCCGAAGCCGGTGTGAAAGTGAGCAAAATCGTCAACTTGAGCGATGACCTGGCGCTTGCCCTTGCCGCAAAAGATATAAGGATCGAAGCGCCGATTCCAGGGAAGTCAGCCGTAGGGATCGAGGTGCCGAATCAGGAGGTGGCGACCGTATCACTGCGTGAAGTGCTTGAGTCTCCGAAGAACGACATGGATAAAAAACTGATGATCGGACTTGGCAGGGATATTTCAGGTGATGCGGTGCTTGCGGAATTAAACAAAATGCCGCATCTGCTCGTAGCAGGAGCGACCGGAAGCGGTAAAAGCGTATGTATAAATGGGATTGTTACAAGTATATTGATGAAAACGAAACCGCATGAAGTGAAACTGATGATGATCGATCCGAAAATGGTTGAATTGAATGTATATAACGGCATTCCCCATTTGCTTGCGCCTGTTGTGACCGATG
Organism: Bacillus marinisedimentorum; assembly: GCF_001644195.2. Classification (NCBI taxonomy): domain Bacteria; kingdom Bacillati; phylum Bacillota; class Bacilli; order Caryophanales; family Bacillaceae; genus Bacillus; species Bacillus marinisedimentorum. The sequence continues at coordinate 81,703 of NZ_LWBL02000030.1, forward strand.
CAAAGAAAGCATCGCAGGCTTTAAAGAAAGTTGTCGCTGAAATGGAAAGACGTTATGACCTTTTTTCCCATTCGGGAACAAGAAACATTGAAGGTTACAATGAACATGTCAGGAAACACAATGAAAAGACCGGCGAAAAGCAGCCGCTGCTGCCTTTTATCGTTGTGATTGTCGATGAGCTGGCCGACTTGATGATGGTCGCAAGCGGAGACGTCGAGGATGCCATCACCAGACTTGCCCAAATGGCGCGTGCTGCCGGCATTCATTTGATCATCGCCACACAGAGGCCTTCGGTGGACGTCATCACAGGTGTCATCAAAGCGAATATTCCTTCCCGGATCGCCTTCAGTGTTTCCTCGCAGACCGATTCAAGGACGATTCTTGATATGGGCGGAGCCGATAAGCTCCTCGGACGAGGGGATATGCTGTTCCTGCCTGTAGGAGCATCGAAGCCGATCAGAATCCAGGGTGCGTTCCTTTCTGATGAGGAAGTGGAGGAGATCGTTGATTATGTGGTAGCCCAGCAAAAAGCGCAATACCAGGAAGAAATGATTCCATCAGAGGAGACGGAAGACTCCATGGAAGTTGATGATGATCTGTATCCGGATGCAGTCGAACTGGTTACCGAAATGCAGACAGCATCCGTTTCGATGCTGCAGCGCAGGTTCAGAGTCGGTTATACAAGAGCTGCCCGGCTGATTGATGCCATGGAGGCCAACGGTGTTGTCGGCCCTTATGAAGGAAGCAAACCGCGGGAAGTTTTAGTTTCCAAAAACAATGAAGAGGCGACTTCGTAACTGAAGGAGCCTCTTTTTTGTGTAAGGAAATTAAAATTTAATCGTTGTGGATAAAAAGCCAGAAAGGGAATCGCAGCTCCAGGTGCCAGCGGCTATCGTCATAAGCGGTGATCCCCTCCGGGAGGGAACGGGTACACTCGCTTATGCATACGCCGCTAAGCGGGCGTCTTGCGCATTTGTTCCGTTTCCATATAGATATTATTCGTACATAGAAATAAAAACCGCTGTACTTCAGCGGACCCATGAACAGTCCAGACCTTTGACATGGGGGAGAGGCCTGATGAATTGCTGAAATCTTTTTAAGAACTGCAACATTAATCGTCATAATCTCCAATAAATTTTCAAAAAAGGAGAAGAATATTACAAAAGTTTTACGAAGGTTATTTATTTATCAATTAAATAATGGTATATTAATCACGATAAACGATACGGTCTAACATCAGATGTCTGATGTACGGTCCTCTTGCAGGACCAGAAACGGATGATGGAGGAAAATAAATGAGCATAAAGTCAGACCATCGCCATCTATATTTACAGGTCATCGATCGAATCAAGCAGGATATTGAAAACGGCATCTACAAGGAAAAGCAAAAACTGCCGTCTGAGTTCGAGCTGTCGAAACAGCTTGGAATCAGCAGAGCGACATTGAGGGAAGCCCTCCGCATACTCGAGGAGGAAGCGGTTGTCGTACGGCGCCACGGTGTAGGAACATTTGTCAATTCAAGACCGGCGTTTTCTGCTGGGATTGAAGAACTTTTCAGTGTAACGGAAATGATCAAACGGGGCGGACAGGAACCCGGCACGATTTTTCTGTCGTCTGATGTCAGGCCTTCCAACGATGAAGAATCTGCTAAGTTAAACATTAAAGCGTCTCACGATGTTTTATCAGTCGAACGTGTCCGTACCGCTGACAAGCTGCCGGTCGTATATTGTCTGGATGTCATGCCCAGGTCGCTGCTGCCGGATAACTACATTCATGATGAAGAGTCCCTGTTTGACATACTCGAACACAAGGCAGGCCGGTATATAACATATGCTGTCACTTATATCGAGCCGCTTGGCTATCATGACAGGATTTCTCCGATCCTGGAATGCGAGCCGGAAACATCGCTGCTTGTTCTAAAACAGGTACACTATGATGAAAATGACGAACCAGTCTTATTTTCAATCAATTATTTCAGGGCTGATAAGTTCAGCTTCCACGTTCTAAGGAAACGGGTATAAAAGAAACCGCTTTCAACAGTGTGTGATTTTGGAAGCGCAATAGTAACCTTTAAGGGGGTGGGGCTGCGGATTCAGCATCACATATTTCGGTACTGTGTTTTTCTGATACTTACTTGAAGGGGGAAATTTAATATGAAGAAAAGAAAATTTGGTATGGCCATGTCCCTTGTCCTTGCAGCCGGAACAATTCTCGGCGCTTGCGGATCCGGTGACGAAGAAACGAAAAATGAAGGCAACGGCGGAGGCGGCGAAGCAAAAGAAGATCAGTTCACTGTTGCGATGGTAACTGATGTCGGCGGCGTTGACGACAAATCATTCAACCAATCGGCCTGGGAAGGGCTGCAGGAGTTCGCGAAAGAAAATGACATGGAGAAAGGCGATGACGGCATCGATTATCTCCAGTCCAAAAGTGATGCAGACTACAATACAAATATCAATAACCTGATCCGCCGCGATTTTGACCTTGTGTTCGGTGTCGGGTTCCTGATGGAAGAACCGATGAAGGAAATCGCTCCACAGCGACCTGAAGCAAAGCTTGCCATCATTGATGGAATCGTTGAAGAAGACAACGTGGCAAGCGTAATGTTCAAAGAGCATGAAGGTTCTTTCCTTGCCGGTGTTACTGCAGCACTTATGAGTGAATCCGGTAAGATCGGTTTTGTCGGAGGAATGGAAATTCCGGTAATCGAGCGTTTTGAATCCGGCTTCCTTGCAGGTGTACAGGCAGTCGACCCTAACATTGAGGTAGATGTATATTACACTGGCAAGTTCGATGACGCGGCACTCGGAAAAACAACTGCCAACAGAATGTATTCTGCCGGTGTTGATATCATCTTCCACGCTGCTGGCGGTACAGGCAACGGCGTGTTCACAGAAGCGAAAGAACGCAAGCAGAAAGATCCTGATGCAAACGTATGGGTTATCGGCGTAGACCGTGACCAGTATGAAGAAGGCGCTGTCGGCGATACGAATGTAACTCTTACTTCCATGGTTAAGAAAGTAAACGTCGGTGTAAAAGCCACAGCTGAAAAGACGATGAACGGCAATTTCCCTGGCGGCGAAGTCACTTACTACGGCCTTGCTGAAGATGGTGTAGGACTTGCTGATTCCCGCGGTGCGATCACAGAAGACGTTCTTTCAAAAGTGGACGAGTATAAGCAAAAAATCGTTGATGGCGAAATTACAGTTCCTTCAACCAAAAAGGAATTGGAATCTTTCAAAGCTGAATAAAACCCTTCCGAAAAATGAAGGCTAGTTGCTGAAACTAGCCTTTGTTTTCGGATAATAACTTAAAGTCCAGAAGATTAATAGATGAAAGGCCTCATCTAGCTGAGTCTTTTCATGTGTTAATTTTTTGAGTTACCTCAAAAGGGAGTGAACAAAGTGGAGTATGTTATTGAAATGCTGAATATCCGCAAGGAATTCGGCAGCTTCGTTGCAAACGATAATATAACGCTTCAGGTGAAAAAAGGGGAAATCCACGCATTGCTTGGAGAAAACGGTGCCGGGAAGTCGACACTGATGAATGTTCTTTTCGGATTGTATCAGCCTGAGGGCGGGGAAATCCGCGTCAAGGGTGAGCCGGTGAATATCACCGACCCGAACATCGCAAATGACCTTGGGATCGGTATGGTGCATCAGCACTTCATGCTTGTTGAAAACTTCACCGTTACCGAGAACATCATTCTTGGAAGCGAGCCGACAAAAGGCGGAGTGGTCGATGTCAAGAAGGCGTCTAAAGAAATTGCCGAGCTTTCCAAAAACTACGGCCTTGCCGTGGATCCTGATGCGAAGATTTCTGAAATCTCTGTAGGTATGCAGCAGCGTGTCGAGATATTGAAAACACTTTATAGGGGCGCTGACATCCTTATTCTGGATGAGCCGACAGCCACCCTGACACCCCAGGAAATCATCGAACTTATCGGCATTATGAAACGGCTTGTAGAAGAAGGGAAATCTATTATTCTGATCACCCACAAGCTGAAAGAAATCATGGAGGTCTGCGACCGTGTCACGGTCATCCGCAAGGGTAAGGGCATCGGCACAGTTGACGTGAGTGAAACAAATCCGAATCATCTTGCCAGTCTGATGGTGGGAAGGGATGTTGTTTTTAAAACGGAAAAAGGGAAGGCCCATCCTGAAGAAGTCACACTTGAGATTGAAGGCCTTCAAGTAGAAGACAGCCGCGGCGTACTTAAAGTGAAAGGGCTTGATCTCACTGTGCGGAGCGGTGAAATCGTCGGGATTGCCGGTGTGGACGGAAACGGCCAGTCGGAGCTTATTGAAGCAATTACAGGCTTGCGGAAAGTGAAAGGCGGCAAAGTGCTCGTAAACGGCAAAGACATCACAAACCACAAGCCCCGCAATGTCACCGAATCAGGCGTCGGGCATATCCCGCAGGACCGCCATAAACATGGCCTTGTCCTTGATTTTCCGATTGGGGCGAACTTGGTACTGCAAACTTATCATCACGAGCCGTTTTCAAAACGGAAAATCCTTAACTATAAAGCGATTTATGATAAGGCCCGCCAAATTATAGAAGAGTTTGATGTCAGGACACAGAGTGAATATGAACCGGCCCGGTCACTTTCCGGCGGGAACCAGCAAAAGGCGATAATCGGGCGCGAAGTTGACCGCGATCCTGACTTGCTCATAGCAGCCCAGCCGACAAGGGGGCTTGATGTCGGAGCAATCGAGTTTATCCATAAACGGCTGATTGAACAGCGCGACAATGGGAAAGCGGTTCTGCTTCTATCATTTGAATTGGATGAGGTCATGAATGTAAGTGACAGGATTGCCGTCATTTACGAAGGTCAAATTGTCGATATTGTCGATCCTAAAGAAACGACTGAGCAGGAGCTTGGTCTGTTGATGGCGGGTCATTCCAGGAAAGCGGGTGTAAATCAAGATGTCTAATCGGCTTAAAAATATACTGGTCCCCTTAATTGCCGTTATTCTCGGATTGCTTGCCGGAGGTCTGATCATGCTGGTCAGCGGCTTTAATCCGGTTGCAGGATACACAGCATTATGGAACGGGATTTTCGGTGATATTTATTTCATGGGGGAAACAATCAGGCAAATAACACCATATTTATTGGCCGGTCTTGCCGTGGCTTTTGCATTCAGGACCGGGCTGTTCAATATCGGAGTTGAAGGGCAGTTGATTGTCGGCTGGTTTGCTGCTGCCTACGTCGGTTTTGCCTTTGAGCTTCCGAAAATCATCCATGTGCCGGCTGCAATGCTCGCAGCTGCAATTGCCGGGGGACTGTGGGCATTCGTTCCAGGGCTTTTAAAGGCCAAGTTCCGCGTTCATGAAGTCATCGTCACCATCATGATGAACTATGTCGCCCTTCATACAACGAATGCACTGATCAGGAAAGTTTCCGACGGCGGTGACAGGATGGACAAGATTCAGGAATCAGCGTCTTTACGGTCTGTATTCCTTGAGAATATGACCGATTATTCAAGACTTCACAGCGGAATCTTTATCGCACTTCTTTCTGTACTTGTCATGTGGTTCATTCTGGAGAAAACTACAACTGGTTTTGAGCTGAAATCAGTAGGCTTCAATCAGCATGCCTCCGAGTATGCAGGAATGAATGTCAACCAGAATATTGTACTTTCTATGGTCATATCCGGAGCTTTTGCAGGTCTTGCCGGAGCGATGGAAGCGCTTGGCACGTTTGAATACGTATCTGTAAAAGGCGGATTCACCGGTGTCGGTTTTGATGGCATCGCTGTAGCCCTTTTAGGGGCCAACACACCGCTTGGCGTCATATTCGGCGCAGTTCTGTTCGGTTCATTGAAGTATGGATCGCTGAATATGCCAAATGAAGCCGGCATACCTACTGAAATTGTATCGATTGTCATTGCAATCATTATTTTCTTTGTGGCATCCAGCTATGTTATCAGACTCTTTCTTGAGCGAATGAGCAAATCCAAGGAGGTGAAGTAAGATGAGCGTTATGGAAATTTTGGCGTTTATCGTCCCATCAGCTATTTTTTACGCGGCTCCTCTTATTTTCACTGCCCTTGGCGGCGTATTCAGTGAACGGTCCGGCGTTGTGAATATCGGCCTGGAAGGGTTGATGGTCATGGGTGCTTTTATCGGCATCATTTCCAACCTGTTCCTTGTTGATGTTTTCGGAGCCGCAACTCCGTGGGTTGCTCTTATTGTCGCTATGGCTGTCTCGGCTATATTTGCGCTTCTTCATGCTGTCGCATCAATATCTTTCAGAGCTGACCAGGTCGTTTCGGGTGTCGCAATCAACTTCCTTGCTGTCGGCCTGTCCCTGTTTCTTGTAAAGAAAATTTTTGAAGGCCGCGGCCAGACTCCAATGATCCAGGAACGCTTCATGAGGTTTGATGTGCCGTTTCTTGCCGAGATTCCGGTCCTTGGGCCGCTGTTTTTCAAAAACGAATATTGGACATCCTACCTGGCGATCCTGTTTGCGTTCATTGTCTGGTTCGTCATTTTCAAAACACCGTTTGGCGTCCGATTGCGGGCTGTCGGCGAACATCCGATGGCTGCGGATACGATGGGGATTAATGTCAAGAAAATGCGCTATATTGCGGTTATGCTGAGTGGCGCTCTGGCAGGCATCGGAGGGGCGGTATATTCTCAATCCATCTCGCTCGACTTCAGCCATTCAACGATTAACGGGCAGGGCTTCATGGCTCTTGCTGCTATGATATTCGGAAAATGGCATCCGCTCGGTGCACTTGGCGCTGCACTTTTCTTCGGCTTCGCTCAGAGCCTGAGTATTATCGGGACAAGTCTTCCTTATATCAAGGAAGTCCCGTCTGTGTTCCTGCTCATCTTGCCGTATGTGCTCACCATACTGGCACTTGCCGGATTCATCGGCAGGGCAGATGCACCAAAGTCGCTTGGAACACCATATATAAAAGGAAAACGTTAACGATAACCCGGCTGGCAAAGCCGGGTTTATTTGTGTCCCGTATAGGATAGTGAGAGTTGTCAGCAAGGAAGTATTGAAGGGAAGCGAATAATTTCAAGAATGTGGGAAAAGGCGGCCGTACCGCTGTCTTCGCATAAAGGCCTGACAACCACCCGTTATAGTTTATCATATAATTATTATGTAAACAAAAGCGGGGCTGAGTAAAGGAAAATCCTCTGTTATCATTTACAGTTGAGATGGATGCTGCAACCTAATGGAATTTGTAAGAGACCCCAGCGAATAACCCGACCATGTCAATCAGAAAAGCGGGCATACAAGAGAGAAAGATGATTCATATGCTCTAAATCAGGAAATAAACTACAATAAGGTTCTATATGAATTTTGCCTTAAAAGCAAATTCCATTAACCGCTCTGACAAATTAATATGCAGGGCAGTCAAGAAAATTGAAATTTAAAGGTTATTTCTTGTAGATTTTTTCCCAGTATAGGAAAATATAATCTATACATACGTATAAAATGAGAGGCATCTTCAGAATGATATGATGTATCTCTTTGCGTAAAGGAGGGCATTACATGCAAAAAATAACGCACGTCAAAGAGGAAGCCGGCGGTATACGGCTTCATTCAGTGAAAACGAACAAATATAAAACGAACACCATCGTTGTTAAAATGAAGGCTCCTTTGAATGAACAGGATGCCACAATGAGGGCGCTCTTGCCGTATGTTCTTCAAAGCGGTACCGAAACGTTCCCGACGAGCACTAAAATCAGAAGCCGTCTTGACGACTTGTACGGAGCAACCCTTTCTGTCGATTTGTCCAAGAAAGGGGATTATCATATCATCTCTTTCCGTATGGAAGTAGCCAACGGTGAATACCTGCAGGAAAATGCTCCGCTCCTTGAACAGGCGCTGGAACTGCTGAGCGAAATTCTCCTGAAGCCGGCCCTTGAAAGCGGTGCATTTTCGGGAGATATCGTCAGTAAAGAAAAGCGAGCGATGAAGCAGCGTCTCCAGTCAATGAAGGATGACAAAATGAGGTATGCAAGCATCCGTCTCATTGAAGAGATGTGTAAAAACGAACCTTACGGCACCCCAGCTTATGGAAACGAAAACGACCTTGACGGCATTTCGCCGGAAAGTTTATTTGCCTATTACCAGACATGCCTGAAGGACAATGAAATTGACCTCTACATTGTCGGCAATACGGAAATGAGCCGTTTGAAAGAACTTGCCGCCCGCCACTTTCAATTCGGGGACCGCAGCAGCGCCGGACTGGCAGAAAATGCGGAGGCGGATACTGTGAATGCACCGTCAGAACCAAAAGAGGTCATTGACAGCGAACCCGTCAACCAGGGCAAGTTGAACATGGGTTTCCGCGCCTATACAACCTATAAGGATGACGACTATTTTGCTTTACAGCTATTCAACGGGATATTCGGCGGATTTTCCCACTCCAAACTGTTTATAAACGTAAGGGAAAAGGCGAGCCTCGCCTATTATGCAGCCTCCCGCCTTGAAAGCCACAAAGGGTTTATCCTTGTCATGTCAGGCATCGAATTCGGAAATTACAATCAAGCTGTCACCATCATAAAAGAGCAGATGGAACTGATGAAACAAGGTGAATTTTCGGATGAAGACATCAGCCAGACCAAAGCAGTCATCAGAAACCAGCTCCTTGAAACTGCCGACAGCGCCGGCGGGTTGATTGAAGTCCTTTATCATGAAGTGGTTGCCGGAAAGGAGCGGCCTTTTGAACAGTGGCTCGAAGGCGTGGCAAAGGTTACCCGTGAAGACATCATCCGGGTCGCCGAAAAGATCGACCTTGATACGGTCTATTTTCTCAAGGGAACGGAGGGGGAATGACAATGGAAAGAATCGAATACACCCAATTAAAAGAAGAACTGTTTCATGAAGTGCTCGACAATGGTCTTGAAGTGTATATTTTGCCGAAAAAAGATGTGAATAAAACATTTGCGACATTTACGACACGTTATGGATCGATTGACAACCATTTTACTCCCCTTGGCGGAAAAGAGCCCATTAAGGTACCGGATGGAATCGCCCATTTTCTTGAACATAAATTGTTCGAAAGTGAAGAGGGGGACGTTTTCCAGGACTTCAGCAAACAGGGTGCCTCGGCAAACGCATTTACTTCCTTCACGAGGACGGCCTACTTGTTTTCAAGCACCTCAAATGTGGAGAAGAATCTCGAAACATTGATTGATTTTGTGCAGGATCCATATTTCACGGAAGAGTCGGTTGATAAAGAGAAAGGCATCATCGGTCAGGAGATAAAAATGTATGAAGACAATCCGGACTGGCGTGTGTATTTCGGAACGATTGAAAATCTGTTCGCGGCCCATCCGGTTAAAATTGACATTGCCGGCACGGCAGAATCGATTTCAAGCATTACGAAAGATCTCCTTTATACGTGCTACAACACATTTTACCACCCTGGCAACATGCTCCTTTTTGTTGCCGGCGCGGTCAATCCGGCGGAAGTGATGAAACTGATCAGGAGCAATCAGGGCAAGAAAACATTTGCTCCTCCGGAACCGATCTCCCGCTATTTTGACGATGAACCTGAAAAAGCCGATCAACGGGAAAGGATCATTGAAATGCCGGTACAGACGCCGAAGATATTATTCGGTGTGAAAACGAAAAAAACGGGCCGAAGCGGCACCGATCTGCTGAGGCATGAATTGGCGATCGGTCTTATGCTTGATTATTTATTCGGTAAAAGCTCAAAGAACTATGAACAGTTGTATAACGACGGGTTGATTGACGATACATTTTCCTTTAATTATTCAGAGGAGGGCGGTTTCGGGTTTGCCGTGGTCGGCGGTGATTCTACAGAACCTGAGAAGCTGTCCAAAAAAATTGAGGGGTATTTCCGCGATTTCCGTGAAGATCCGCTGACAGATGAGGCACTTGAACGGACAAAGAAAAAGAAAATCGGCTCTTTCTTAAGGTCGCTGAATTCACCAGAGTTCATCGCCAACCAATTCACAAGATACCAATTCAATGGCATGAATCTGTTTGAAGTGATTCCTGTTCTTGAATCGCTGACTGCAGAAGATATAAACCAGGCTGCGAATGATTTTATCGATGAGAATTGTTTTACGACATGCATCGTTAAAGCGCCGAACTGATCATGAAAGAAACCCTTCAAACTGCCGACGCGGCAAACGGAGGACGCCGGAGGGAAAACAATGAAAACGGCACTTGTAACCGGGGCTAGCGGCGGCATCGGCAAAGCTGCAGCCAGAAAGCTTATGGAAAACGGCTATTCCGTCTATCTTCATTACAATAGTAATGCAAAGCCAATTGAGGAATTGGCAGGCGAAGCCCGTACATTTGGAGTGGAAGCATACCCTGTCAGGGCGGATTTATCCCAGCCAGGAGGCGCGCTCCGTCTGCTGTCATCTCTCCTGCATGATGTCGATATCGTTGTTTATGCAGGGGGGAGAAGCTTGACCGGGCTTGTCGGGGATACTGGAGATGAAGCTGTTGCGGAAATGATGAGACTCCATTTGGAAAGCCTGTTTGTCATTTCGCGCGGACTCATTCCCGGTATGCTGAAAAAACAGCACGGGAGGATCATTGTCGTCTCTTCTATATGGGGACTGACAGGCGCCTCGTTTGAAGTGCTTTACTCTATGGTCAAGGGCGGCCAAAATGCATTTGTGAAGGCGCTGGCGAAAGAAACGGCTGCAAACGGAATCACTGTAAATGCCGTTGCGCCAGGGGTTGTTGATACGGAGATGATGAAAGGGTACGGCGAAGAAGACCTTTCCCTCCTTCGTGAAGAAATTCCGATGCGGAGGTTTGCACAGGCAGAAGAAATCGCCGATTCCATTATGTTTTTGGCCTCTGAAAAAAGTGCGTATGTGAGCGGTCAAATTCTGTCTATCAACGGTGCATGGTATTGTTGAACTTTCATGCATATTTCTTTCATAAAGGTACAAACTAGCATCGAACATACCTTAAGGAGGGAATATCATGTCAGTACTTGATAACTGGGAACAATGGAAACATTTCTTGGGAGACAGGCTGGGCCAGGCAGAACAGGAAGGAATAAACGAGAACACTGTTAACGATCTTGCCTATCAAATCGGCGGCTATCTTGCCAAACAAGTAGAACCGAAAAACGAGCAGGAAAAAGTCCTTGCCGATATGTGGAATGTTGCCTCACCTGAAGAACAGCATGCCATTGCCAATATGATGGTTAAGCTTGTCGAACAGGACAAGTAAAAGTGTAAGGCGCTCTTTTGTTTTACATCAGCATATCGAACCAGGAAGTGCCAGGCACAAACAAGAGTGCCTGGCACTCATTTGTATGTAAGATATGAGGATACGGAATTTGTCTTTTTATGTGGCTTTGTCAAATGGAGCTGTTGATTACCGTTCCAATCATCTTTAGTGCAAAGCGGCATTGGGTTTCTTAACAAAGCGTTCACTGTAATCGGAAAGTTCTATTCGGCATAATTATTTTCATCCTATTTCTTCTCGCCCTTTTCTTAGTTGGCAAAATTAGATATGATAGTTTTAGGTTATCTTTCATGGTCAATACATACACATCATTTATATACAGTTTTAATGATGGAGAGGAGAGGAACCATGTCTAAAAAAGAATGGTATCTTGAATATGAAATCCATATCAACCGGCCGGGACTGCTCGGTGATATTTCGTCTTTGCTTGGAATGCTCTCCATAAATATCCTGACAATCAATGGGGTCAATGACAGCCGGCGCGGCATGCTGCTGCTGTGCGAGCGCGATGAGCAAGTCGAACGGCTGGAATCGATTTTGCAGACGATGGATAATATTACGGTGACAAAGCTGAGGCGCCCCAAATTGAGGGATGTCCTTGCTGTGAGGCACGGACGGTATATACAGCGCGATGCCGATGATAAAAAAACATTCCGATTCGTACGCGATGAACTCGGTCTTCTTGTGGACTTCCTTGCGGAGATTTTCAAGCAAAAAGGACATAAATTAATCGGAATCCGCGGCATGCCGAGGGTCGGAAAGACGGAATCCATCGTTGCAGGAGCTGTTTGTGCCAACAAAAGATGGCTTTTCGTTTCATCCACCCTGCTGAAGCAAACAGTGCGAAGTTCGCTTTTGCATGATGAATACAGCGAAGATAACATTTTTATTATTGATGGTGTCGTTTCAACAAAGCGTGCATCGGAAAAACACTGGCAGCTTGTCCGTGAAATCATGCGGATGCCGGCTGTTAAAGTGATTGAGCACCCTGATATTTTTGTGCGTGAATCAGAATACAAATTGGAAGATTTCGATTATATCATTGAATTACGGAACAATCCGGAAGAGGAAATAAAGTATGAAATAATGGATGAAAGCCCGCTGGCAGCGGACTCGGGTTTCTCCATGTTCGATTTTTAAATAGTGGAAGGTGTTTTTATTGACTGAACTAGGGCAACGCCTAAAAGGAGCAAGAGAAGAAAAAGGCCTGTCCCTCGACAGCCTCCAGGAACTTACCAAAATCCAAAAACGCTACCTGGTCGCAATTGAGGAAGGGAATTATGGAATCATGCCTGGAAAGTTTTATACACGGGCATTCATTAAACAATATGCTGAAGCTGTCGGTCTGCATTCGGATGAGATTTTTGAGGAATACAAGGATGAAATCCCGGCTCCGACTACCACAGAAATGTCACCCCAACTTTCCAGAGTGAAAACAAGTAAAAAAGCGGCACCTTCCAGACGGCGGAATAGTGCCGCAAACGCTCTGCCGATGATCATGACGATAACGCTGATAGTCCTGCTTATTGCGGCCGTGTGGATTTTCTTACAGGGACGTGTGACGGATGAAATGGATTCGGCAGGTAACCCGGAGAATTCCTCTGTTGAGAAAGAAGTGGGCGATAACGTTCCGGAAGAGACAGACGGGGATGAAGAGGAAGGCGGAAGCGATCCAGGCACTGATGAAGATCAAGAACAGGAGCCTGCTGAAGAAGAGGCGCCGGAGCAAGAACTTGTCCAGACTGAACAAAAAGGAAAGCGATCCATATATGACTTGAAAAATGCCGATAAACTTGTCCTGAATTTCACTTCGCCTGGAGAGAGCTATCTCCGTGTCCGCAATGACAACGGGAAGGTATTTTATGACGGTATCGTATCAAAGGACAAGCCTCTTGAGCTGGATGTCAGCGGCGAGTCGTCAATTGAACTGAATATTGGACGGGCTTATGAGCTTGACATCCAGATAAACGGTGAACCGTTCACATATCCGGCAGATCCTAGAAAAACGATGCATCAATATGTGACAATTAACAAAACAGCAGATGCAGCACAGTAAACGGAAGGGTCATCGCTAATGATGGCTCTCGTTTACTTTTGGTTCCATTGAATTACCGAAAATATAGGAGGCCCATACAAATGAATATTCCTAATCGAATTACGATTTTCAGAATCATGCTTATCCCGCTTTTCCTCATCATCATGCTTGTTCCTTTCGGATGGGGAGAGATTACACTGTTGGGAGCGGTAATGCCGGTGGAGGCCCTGGTCGGCGCCCTTATTTTCATTTTCGCAGCTTCCACTGATTGGGTGGATGGCCATTATGCCCGAAAGCATAACCTTGTCACAAACCTTGGGAAATTTCTTGACCCCCTTGCCGATAAATTGCTTGTTACCGCGGCTCTGCTCGTGCTCGTCGAAATGCAATTTGTGCCTTCCTGGATGGCGTTCATCATCATATTTCGGGAATTCGCAGTTACCGGATTGCGCCTGGTGGCTGCCAGTGAAGGGGAAGTTCTCGCTGCGGCCCAAATGGGGAAAATTAAGATGTGGACTCAAATCATCGCAATCTCGGCACTTTTACTCCATAATATCGGCTTTGCGGCAATCGGATTACCGTTTGACCGTATTGCGCTCTGGGTCGCCATCATTTTCACTGTGCTTTCCGGATGGGATTATTTTGCCAAGAACAAGCAAATTTTATTGTCATCAAAATAGCTGAACCTCCCGCAGCCTGCCTGCAGAAAAGCGGCCCAGAAAGGACGCAGGCTTGCAGTCATTAACATAAAGGGGGAGATTATCGATGAATGCTGAAATCATTGCAGTCGGCTCCGAACTGCTGCTTGGACAAATATGCAACACGAATGGGCAGTTCCTGTCCCGCCGGCTGGCCGAAATGGGCATCAATGTCTTTTATCACACGGTTGCCGGCGATAATCCAGAAAGGCTGCGGCCGGTAATCAGCCGGGCAGCTGAACGTTCCGACACGATCATACTGACAGGCGGGCTCGGTCCGACCAAGGATGACCTGACCAAAAATGTGATTGCCGAATTGATCGGGATGAAACTCACACTCGACACTGTGGCGCTGGGCAGGATAAAAGAATATTACAACAAAACCGGCAAGACGATGACACCGAATAACGAAAAACAGGCGCTTGTGTTTGAGAAGTGCACTGTTTTTCCGAATGATCATGGCATGGCACCGGGCATGGCGGCAGAGACGGACGGAAAGCTGTATCTCTTGCTGCCCGGTCCGCCGCGCGAGCTTAATCCGATGTTCGATCGTTATGCAGCCCCTTTCTTATATAAGAAACTTGAAAAATCGGAAAGCATCGAGTCGAAAGTGCTCCGGTTTTTCGGTATCGGGGAATCCAGCCTGGAAACCGAAATTGAAGATTTGATCGATTCCCAGAGTAATCCGACCATTGCTCCGTTGGCGGCAGATGGAGAGGTGACACTGCGGCTTACAGCGAAACATGCTTCTCCTGATGAAGCCCGCCGGCTGATCGGCTTGCTTAAGGCAGACATTTTGAAGCGTGTGGGTGCGCATTATTACGGGGAGGATGAAACATCACTTGCCCAGGTTGCGTTTTTGCTTCTCCAGGAAAAGAAACTGACTGTTTCTGCAGCCGAAAGCCTGACCGGAGGCTTATTCACTGGTGCACTCACCGATTATCCCGGTGCTTCAAAGGTCGTTTCCGGCAGCATTGTCGCTTACAACAATGCGTTGAAGGAACAGCTGCTGGACGTTCCTGCCGGTGTTTTGAAATCCGATGGTGCAGTAAGTGAAGCTTGTGCAGCCTCAATGGCGGAAAACGTCCGCCTGAAAATGGGATCTGATATCGGCATCAGTTTCACCGGCAATGCAGGTCCGTCCGGAAGCGAAGGAAAACCAGCCGGCCTTGCCTATGTTGGGATTGCCCGCAGCGGCCGGCCTGCCCTCGTCCATGAACTGAAGCTGGCCGGCACAAGGGAAATGGTCCGGTCCAGGACTGTCAAACACGGTCTGTTTGAACTTATCCAGGAGCTGAAGAAGCTGTAGCCGCTTGTGCATCGGGCAGGTAGACGGAAAGCGGTCTGCTCGATGCATGCCTGGCCTGTTGTGCAATCCGCCAAAATCAGCCGTGGTGAAAAAAAACGTTTCGTCTATTGAAAATACGGTTTTACCTGGTGGAAATTTCATTTTTCCTTACAGGGAAAACCCTGAAAAAATATCGAATAAATGTTCGCCTTTTCTCTTGGCAAACGATAAAAAAAAGAGTAGAATAGTAGTAGTTCCAATATGAGGAGGAAATAATTTGAGCGATCGCAAAGCAGCCTTGGATATGGCTTTAAGACAAATAGAAAAACAGTTCGGAAAAGGTTCCATCATGAAGTTGGGAGAGCAAACCGAACGAAGGGTTTCCACAATATCAAGCGGTTCACTGGCACTTGATGTGGCCCTTGGTGTCGGTGGATACCCGCGCGGACGCATCATCGAAATTTACGGTCCGGAATCCTCCGGTAAGACGACAGTTGCACTTCATGCTCTTGCAGAGGTCCAGCAAAACGGTGGCCAGGCTGCATTCATTGATGCAGAGCATGCTCTTGATCCCGTGTATGCCCAAAAACTCGGGGTGAACATTGACGAGCTTCTGCTTTCGCAGCCGGATACGGGCGAACAGGCGCTTGAAATCGCAGAAGCACTTGTAAGAAGCGGAGCAGTGGATATTCTCGTTATCGACTCGGTGGCAGCCCTTGTGCCAAAAGCCGAGATTGAAGGCGAGATGGGCGATTCGCATGTCGGCTTGCAGGCCCGCCTGATGTCACAGGCCCTGCGGAAACTTTCCGGAGCGATCAGCAAGTCCAATACAATCGCAATTTTCATTAACCAGATCCGCGAAAAAGTCGGTGTGATGTTTGGCAACCCGGAAACGACTCCGGGAGGGCGCGCCCTTAAGTTCTATTCTTCCGTAAGGCTTGAAGTCCGCCGTGCCGAAACGCTGAAACAGGGCAATGATATGGTCGGAAACAAAGCTAAAATCAAAGTTGTCAAAAACAAAGTTGCGCCTCCGTTCAAAACGGCTGAAGTGGACATCATGTACGGCGAAGGGATCTCCAAAGAGGGAGAAATCCTCGACATCGCTTCAGACCTGGATATCGTCCAGAAAAGCGGTGCATGGTATTCATATAATGAAGAGCGGCTTGGACAGGGACGCGAGAATGCAAAAGTGTTCCTTAAAGAAAACCTTGATACCCGTCTGGCCATTCAGAAGCAGGTCCGCGAATACTACGGCCTCGATGAATCTGCGAAAGCAGCCAAAGAAGAAGAGGGTCAGGAAGAGCTTAATTTATAGAAATGAAAAGCACAGTATAACGCTGTGCTTTTTTCTTTGTTTAGGAAATTATAAAATTTAAGCGTTGTGGATTAAAAGCCAGAAGGGAATCGTCCAGCTGCGGTCGCCAGCGGCTATCGTCATAAGCGGTGATTCCCTCCAGAAGGAAAGGTCACCTTCCTGCGGATGCCCCAGCTTATGCGTACGCCGCTGAGCGGGCGGCCTCCGCATTTCGATTGTCCAGCTGCGGTCGCCAGCGGCTATCGTCATAAGCGGCGGCCTCTTCCGGAAGGGAAGTGCACCTTCCTGCGGATCCCCCGCTTATGCGTACGCCGCTAAGCGGGCGACCTCCGCATTTCATAGCTTGACATTGGAAAAACCCGCCTATACAATTAGATTGTGTTCTTTCTTTTTTATCCTTACTAGTTTGGCCTGGTCTTCTGTAATGCTTTGGTATTTACAGGGGGCGAGCCACCATGTATTTGCCGACAAAAAGATGAAGAATGAAACCAAGTTAATAGCAAGGGGAGGTGAAACTATGGATTTTACCACAGCTATCATCTCCATTTTGCTTGCCATTATCGTCGGTGCAGTTGTTGGTTACTTCGTTCGAAAGACCTTTGCTGAAGCGAAGATTTCAAGCGCCGAACATGCAGCCCAGCAGATAATTGAAGATGGGAAGCGCGAAGCAGATGCATCCAAGAAAGAGGCGCTTCTTGAAGCGAAGGATGAAATTCACAAGCTTCGGACAGAAGCTGAACGTGATATTCGGGAAAGAAGGAACGAACTACAAAAACAGGAAAATCGTTTAATGCACAAAGAGGAGAATTTGGACCGCAAGAGCGAAATGCTTGATAAGAAAGAAAGCATGCTGGAAAAGCGCGAAGATTCTCTGACGACACGACAACAACGAGTTGAAGAGTTGGAAAGCAAAGTGGAAGAAATGCTGGAACAGCAACAGGTTGAACTTGAACGCATTTCCGGCTTATCGCGGGAGGATGCAAAGCAGCTTATCATCGACAGTGTCGAGAAAGAAGTCTCTCATGAAATGGCCATCATGGTTAAAGAGAGTGAAGCAAGAGCGAAAGAGGAAGCAGATAAGAAAGCGAAAGAGATTCTTTCACTTGCGATTCAGCGCTGTGCGGCTGATCATGTTGCCGAAACAACCGTGTCTGTCGTGAATTTGCCTAATGATGAGATGAAGGGACGTATCATTGGACGTGAAGGGCGGAATATCCGTACGCTGGAAACGTTGACAGGCATTGACCTGATTATTGATGATACACCTGAAGCAGTAATTTTATCAGGATTTGATCCAATCCGGAGGGAAACAGCCCGGCTGGCCCTTGAGAAGCTTGTCCAGGATGGAAGGATTCATCCGGCACGCATTGAGGAAATGGTGGACAAGTCACGCCGCGAGGTTGACGAGTATATCCGCGAAGTCGGTGAACAAACGACCTTCGAAGTTGGAGTGCACGGTCTGCATCCTGATTTGATCAAAATTCTTGGCCGCTTAAAATACCGTACAAGCTACGGACAAAATGTGCTCAAGCACTCGATGGAAGTCGCTTATCTTACCGGACTTATGGCAGCCGAACTCGGAGAAGACGAGACGCTCGCCAAAAGAGCCGGACTGCTCCATGATATCGGTAAAGCGATTGACCATGAAGTGGAAGGAAGCCATGTCGAAATTGGTGTGGAACTTGCAACGAAGTATAAAGAGCACCCAGTCGTGATCAACAGTATTGCATCCCACCATGGTGATACGGAGCCTACCTCGATCATTGCCGTTCTTGTGGCTGCAGCTGATGCGTTATCCGCAGCAAGACCAGGGGCACGCAGTGAAACGCTCGAAAACTATATCCGCCGCTTGGAAAAGCTTGAAGATATTTCAGAGTCGTTCGAGGGTGTTGAAAAATCGTTTGCAATCCAGGCAGGTCGAGAAATTCGCATTATGGTCAAGCCTGATATGATTGATGACCTAGAGGCATATCGTCTGGCACGCGACATACGCAAGCAAATTGAAGATGAACTGGATTATCCAGGACATATAAAAGTTACTGTCATCCGTGAAACGAGGGCAGTGGAGTATGCGAAATAAAGCGGTGGCGACACCGCTTTATTTTGTTTTTTACCCGCTTATCCGTTATTAAAACTAAATACCTTCTGCCGGCACATTGTTTTGACAATTGTGCTTTTTTTATGCAGACTGTTTAACATAATACAATCAAGCCAGAAAGGAATCAGGATAATGAAATTACTATTTGTTGGTGATGTAGTCGGATCACCGGGCCGTAAAATGATAACTGAATATTTGCCAAGGTTGAAGAAAAAATACAGGCCGCAGGTGACGATTGTCAATGGTGAAAACGCAGCAGGCGGCAGAGGGATCACGGAAAAGATCTACAGGAATATTCTCGAATCAGGCGCACAGGCTGTTACACTTGGAAACCATGCGTGGGACAACAAAGAAATCTTTGAATTTATCGATGATGCCCCAAAGATGGTAAGGCCGGCCAACTTCCCGGATGCGCCCGGCAAAGGGTCTGCCCTTTTGAATATTAATGGCATATCTGTCGGTGTGATCAATCTGCAAGGCCGTACATTCTTACCGGCACTTGACTGCCCGTTCCGCAAAGCTGATGAACTGCTTGAAAAAATGAAAGGGAAGGCCGATATCATTTTTGTTGACTTCCATGCTGAAGCAACAAGTGAAAAGCAGGCAATGGGCTGGTATCTCGATGGAAGAGTGAGTGCAGTTGTTGGTACCCATACACATGTCCAGACGGCAGATAACCGAATCCTGCCAGGCGGAACCGCATACATGAGCGATGTCGGAATGACGGGTCCCTATGACGGAGTTCTCGGCATGGACCGGGAAGCCGTCATTACCAAATTTCTGACAAATCTGCCTGTGCGGTTTGAAGTAACCAAAGGAAGGGAACAGTTAAGTGCTGTCCTTATCGATATTGATGAAAAAACGGGTGCCGCATCATCGATTAAACGAATGATGATCAATGAGGATTCGCCTTTTTTTGATTGATAAAGCGCTGTACGGGGAATCCGGCCTGCTGTTGCCGCCTCAAAGCAGGCGTCTATCACATTTCCCTTTTGCCCGGTTATAAGCCGTCGGCGGCCAGTGACATTACCGATGAGCCCCTCCTAAAGGAAGACTGAGCATAGGTCCTTTTCATTTCTTTTTGAATTTTCGAAAAATAAAGCAGGAATATGAGTTATGGTCGTGAATATATGTAAAAGGAGATTCATTTCTATTTTTCAAGGAGGTACCAGGAATGGAGATATTAAAAGTTTCAGCAAAGTCGAACCCTAACTCTGTAGCAGGAGCACTTGCAGGCGTTTTACGTGAACGAGGCGGTGCGGAAATCCAGGCAATTGGTGCTGGGGCATTAAATCAAGCCGTGAAAGCGGTAGCGATTGCACGGGGATTTGTTGCACCAAGCGGAGTGGATTTAATTTGCATCCCTGCTTTTACTGATATTTTAATTGACGGGGAAGAAAGAACAGCAATAAAGTTGATTGTTGAGCCCCGCTGATCATAACGCTATACAAAACCTGTTTGTCCCGATGGGCAAACAGGTTATTTTATTTTCAAAAGGCTATGCGAAAGCTCAGTATAAATTTAGTATAATGTTGATTAAAGGGAAAGTGCGAGGGTCCCCGGATATGGAATCGCCTTTCCTGGTGTTTATTCTAAATACAATCTCCTGCTGGAATACATACTGGACAAGAACTCGCGGCCCAAAATGGGTGGGGAGCCTCGAGGAATATAGGAACCTCTGCTGAAAACTTTCACGTGCTGTGGCAGCGCAGAGGGCAGTGCGTCCTGTACAAGTGCAGAAAGCGGGATGAAGCCCCTGTCAACAGATGACCTGTCTGATAAAGCCCTGTCAATAAGGGTTTGCATGGGTTAGCATTGATAACAGGCTCTTGTGAAATCATTGTGCAGCGCAGTCTTTTAAAAAGGTGGAATGGATAATGAAAATTTTTGACGCACATTGCGATGTGTTATTGAAAATGCGTTTTGACCCGGCAATTCGATTCAAGGACAGCAGCAGCCTTCACACGAATCTCGTCAAGCTGAAAAAATCGAATGCCTTTATTCAGGTCTTCGCAATCTACATACCGGAACAGGTTCCATATGATCAGAGGTTTTTAACGGCACTCGAAATGGCAGACTTGTTTCATTCCAAAATACTCGGCCGCCATCCCGAAATGAAAGCAATACAGTCCAGGAAGGATATCGAAGGCTTGAAGGAAGGGGAAATCGGCGCGGTGCTTGCCCTTGAAGGCTGTGATGCAATCGGTTCTGATCCAGTCAAGCTGAAAACCCTCCTTCGTCTCGGGGTTTCATCTGTCGGGCTGACGTGGAATTATGCCAATCAAGTTGCAGACGGGATCCTGGAAAGCCGCGGGGCCGGTTTGTCGGCTTTCGGCGTTGATACCGTCAATATGCTGAATGAGGCGCGGGTATGGACAGATGTCTCCCATTTATCAGTAAACGGTTTCTGGGATGTTATGGACGCGGCAAGGTACCCTATTGCTTCCCATTCGAACGCAAAGTCGCTGTGCGGTCATGTCCGCAATCTTGAAGATGACCAAATTGAAGCGCTTATCCGTAAAGATGGAATGATCGGCATCACCTTTGTGCCGGACTTCCTGAACGATGATGCAGACAGCGCCACGATTGATGATGTAATCCGCCATCTTGACCATGTTTGTTCTCTTGGAGGTGCCGATAACGTCGGCTTCGGGTCGGATTTTGACGGCATCGGCAGAACTCCGCTTCATTTGGATGACTACGGTAACTATAGCAACCTTATTGAGCGGCTTATCAACTATTATTCTAACGATCAAGTGGATAAATTCACCCATAACAATTTTATTAACCATTTTCCGCGGTGAAGCATGTAACTAATGTACATTTTTTGTCGATAATAAAGGTGCAGGGGCTTGCTTTTTTGCGGCTATAGGTCTAGAATTGTAAGCGTTTAGAGTACATATCCAAAAGATTAGTATCACTTAGAAAGTTTAGAATACTCTTATTCCGCTTCTGGTGGTATGATTGGAACAGTGCTGCACTTAAACAATAGCATTCTTTGTCACATTGATTGCAACAAAAGGGGTGTAGAAAAATGATAAGTCAGCTTTCCTGGAAAGTTGGAGGACAGCAGGGTGAAGGGATCGAGAGTACCGGGGAAATATTCTCGATAGCACTGAATCGATTGGGGTATTACTTGTATGGCTACCGCCACTTTTCCTCACGTATCAAAGGGGGACATACAAACAATAAAATCCGCGTAAGCACTACGCAAGTACGCTCAGTGTCTGACGATCTTGACATTCTTGTCGCGTTTGACCAGGAGACAATCGATGTCAATTTCCATGAACTGAGGCAGGGAGGCATTGTGCTTGCCGATGCAAAGTTCAACCCGTCCATACCGGATGAGTCAAAAGCATCATTGTATGCGGTTCCATTTACAGACATCGCCACCGAGCTAGGGACTTCCCTAATGAAGAACATGGTGGCGGTAGGAGCATCAAGTGCGATATTGGATATAGATATTAATGTGTATGAAGAAGTTGTTAACGAGATATTCGGCCGTAAAGGTCAGCAAATCGTCGATAAAAACATGGAAGCGATCAAGCAAGGTGCAGAGCGTGTAAAAGAGCAGGCTGGAGCAGAATTCGAAACGATGCAGCTTCAAAAAGCGGACGGCAAAAAGCGCATGTTCATGATCGGCAACGATGCGATTGCGATGGGAGCAGTAGCCGGCGGTGTCCGTTTCATGGCTGCTTATCCGATTACACCAGCTTCAGAGATTATGGAATATCTCATCAAAAAGCTGCCTGATTTCGGCGGGACAGTTATTCAGACAGAGGATGAAATTGCTGCTGCCACGATGGCGATCGGTGCCAACTATGCCGGAACGCGGACCCTGACCGCCTCTGCTGGACCAGGCCTGTCGCTGATGATGGAAGCAATCGGGCTTTCAGGCATCACCGAGACACCGCTCATGATTGTGGATACACAGCGCGGCGGACCCAGCACAGGACTTCCTACCAAACAGGAACAATCCGACTTGATGGCGATGATTTACGGTACACATGGGGAAATTCCTAAAGTTGTCATCGCGCCGAGTACGGTTGAAGAAGCATTTTATGACAGCATCCAGGCTTTGAATATAGCAGAAGAATTCCAGTGCCCTGTCATTCTTCTTTCCGATTTGCAGCTTTCACTGGGCAAACAGACTGTCGAGCCGCTTGATTATAATAAAATCGAAGTGCGCCGCGGCAAGCTGATGAAAGAAGAAAACTTGCCGGAACTGGATGCCAAGGAAAACTTCAAACGCTATGAAGTGACAGAAGACGGCGTTTCGCCTCGTGTTGTGCCGGGCATGAAAAACGGCTTGCACCACGTCACAGGCGTTGAGCATGCTGAAACAGGCAAACCTTCTGAAGTTGCTGAAAACCGACTTGCACAGATGGATAAACGTCTTCGCAAGCTGAACCGGCTGAATTTCGATACACCAGTACATATTGATGCCGCACACGATCAGGCAGATGTATTGATTGTCGGTTTCAATTCTACCCGCGGTGCGATTGAAGAAGCGAAAGTACGGCTTGAAGAAGAAGGCAAAAAGGTTAACCATGCACATATAAGGCTTGTGCATCCATTTCCGGCGGAAGAAATGAAGCCGCTTGTGGAAAATGCCAGGAAAATCCTTGTCGTGGAACATAATGCAACAGGCCAGCTGGCGAACCTTTTGAAGATGAACTTGCCGGTTGCCGATAAAGTCATCAATTTGAAAAAATATGACGGCAATCCATTCACACCAAGTCATGTTTACGACAAATGCAAGGAGTTGTTCTAAATGGCAACGTTTAAAGAATTCAGAAACAATGTGAAACCGAACTGGTGCCCGGGCTGCGGAGACTTTTCCGTACAGGCTGCCATCCAGCGGGCAGCGGCCAACGCCGGTCTTGAACCTCATGAACTTGCAGTCATCTCCGGCATAGGTTGTTCTGGCCGGATTTCAGGATATATAAACGCATACGGCTTCCATGGCATCCATGGCCGAGTTCTGCCGATTGCCCAGGGCGTTAAAATGGGCAACAGGGATTTGAAAGTCATCGCTTCCGGAGGGGACGGCGATGGTTTTGCAATCGGAATGGGTCACACCGTCCATGCCATCCGCCGCAATATCGATATCACGTATATCGTAATGGATAACCAGATCTACGGCCTGACAAAAGGGCAGACTTCTCCGAGAAGCGGCACAGGGTTCAAGACGAAGAGCACCCCGCATGGCTCCATCGAGTCATCCCTGTCCGTTATGGAAATGGCACTGACCGCTGGAGCGACATTTGTCGCTCAGAGTTTCTCAAGTGATTTGAAGGAATTGACTTCTCTTATTGAAGAAGGCATGAATCATAAGGGTTTCTCGCTTATCAACGTATTCAGTCCTTGTGTCACTTACAACAAAGTGAACACGTACGACTGGTTCAAGGAAAATTTGGTGAAGCTCAGTGACAGAGAAGGATATGATCCATCAAGCAGAACAGGGGCTATGCAGACATTGATGGAACACAATGGATTGGTAACAGGGCTGATTTATCAGAACAAAGAGCAGCCGTCTTATCAGCACCTTGTCCATAACTTCAGTGAACAGCCGCTTTCAGAAAGCAATCTTACCATCAGTGAAGATAAGTTCAGCGAACTGGTTTCCGAATTTATGTAAATCAATCATCTCCGGTTCACTATCCGGAGATAATACCTGAATAGCAAGCTGAATCGAGGACGAAATCGCATAAGATTTCGTCCTGTTTTTTTATTGTTATGGAAATTATAAAATGTAAGCGTTGTGGATAAAAAGCCAGAAGTGAATCGTCCAGTTCCAGGCGCCAGCGTCTATCGTCATAAGCGGGAGATCCCCTCCGGGAGGAAAGAGCACCCCCCTGCGGGTAGCCCCCGCTTATGCGTACGCCGCTAAGCGGGCGCCTTGCGCATTTGTTCCTTGCATATTCCTTCAAAATTTAACAATCCCCACATCTGTAACTGAATCGGTAAGGAAGTTTTGCCGGCTGTTATTCGGTTTGGAAAGCAGGGACCTTTCGGCATATTGCGTCAGTCGCTTGCATTTTTTCTATATTTTCAAAAAAAAATTGCTGTTTTTTCGTGCAGATGATCAAGTGTTTTTATGAGGTGGACACTACCCTTTACCGTATTTCGTTATTAATGTTAGAATGAAAGAGGTCTAATACATTTCGATTAATGACGGAAAAAGAGGTGTTCACAGTGAATGGAAAAATGAAAGCGATCGTCAAAGCTGAAAGAAGCCCTGGAGCAGAACTGCAGGAAGTTGATATTCCATCGATTGGCCCTGATGAAGCGCTGATCAAAGTGGAGGCAACGTCGATCTGCGGAACAGATGTGCATATTTATAATTGGGATGAGTGGTCACAGAGCCGGATTAAGCCTCCTTATATATTCGGCCATGAATTTGCCGGTAAAGTAGTGGAAATTGGTGAAAATGTGACGAATGTAAAAATCGGTGATTACGTCTCCGCTGAAACCCATTTTGTATGCCATGATTGTCCGCAATGCCGCACTGGTAACTACCATATTTGCAAAAACACAAAGATTTTAGGCGTGGATACAAATGGCTGTTTTGCTGAGTATACAGCAATCCCGGCGGAAAACCTGTGGAAGAACCCGGATCATCTCCCGCCTGATGTGGCTTCCGTGCAGGAACCGATGGGGAATGCGGTCCATACCGTGCTTTCCGGGGATGTTGCGGGAAAAACAGTTGCTGTCATCGGATGCGGCCCGATCGGCCTTATGGCGGTCGGTGTTGCCAAAGCGGCAGGAGCTTCCCAGGTGCTGGCCTTTGACTTGAACGATTATCGACTTGGACTTGCTGAAAAGATGGGTGCGACAACAGCCGTTAATTCCAAACATACAGATCCCGTAGAAAAAGTGATGTCCTTGACTGACGGAAACGGTGTGGATGTAGTTTGTGAAATGTCAGGCCATCCTGTTGCGATCGACCAGGGATTCAAGATGCTCACAAACGGGGGCAGAATGTCAATATTGAGTCTTCCGGTAAAACCTGTCGAAATCGATATCACAAATGATATTGTATTTAAAGGAATCCAGGTCAACGGCATCACAGGGCGGAAAATGTATGAAACATGGCAGCAAGTGTCAAGACTGCTTGCATCAGGCCAGGTTGATCTTGCGCCGGTTATCACCCACCATTTGCCGCTTGAGGACTTTGAAGAAGGATTCCGCTTGATGAATGATGGGAAATGTGGGAAGGTTGTTTTGAAGCCATAAGGGGTTTGCCTTCCAGGCTTATAGCCTATAGTTGATTGTGCACGGGGGAGATTTTGCCAGTGTCCGTGACTCCTGCCGGCCGGGAGCGGAGCGCCATGTGAGACTACGCAGGAACAGTTGGAAAATCGCCTCAGTGTGCCTTTTGGAAATGATGATAGAGCATAATAAAGCAAATCGAAAAGGAGTGGGAAAATGAAAGGTTTTGAATACTTGCAGGCTGAACTGGATGAAATGAAAAAGAGCGGGACATTCCGAAAGCTGGTCCCGCTTGAGTCTGACCAGGGATCGAAAGTAACCGTCGGGGGCAAAGAAGTGATCCAGCTTTCTTCTAATAACTATCTTGGCCTTACGACACACCCGAAAATGAAAGAAGCTGCACTTGAGGCAGTAGACAAATACGGTGCCGGAACTGGTTCCGTCCGTACAATTGCCGGTACTTTCAAAATGCATGAAGAGTTTGAAGAGAAGCTTGCTAAATTCAAGCATACAGAAGCTGCCCTTGTTTTCCAATCCGGTTTTACAACAAATCAGGGTGTACTGTCTGCCATCCTTACCGAGGAAGATGTTGTCATATCTGATGCTTTGAATCATGCCTCCATCATTGACGGGATCAGGCTCACAAAGGCCGCACGGAAAGTATACCGCCATGTTGATATGGAACATCTTGAAGAGTGTTTGAAAGAAACGTCAGAGTATCGGAAGCGGCTGATCGTTACCGACGGTGTTTTTTCCATGGATGGAAATATCGCGCCGCTGCCCGAAATTGTGGAACTTGCTGAGAAGTATGATGCCCTTGTAATGGTCGATGATGCCCATGCGAGCGGGGTACTAGGTGAAAACGGCCGCGGCACCGTCAACCATTTCGGTCTGGATGGACGTGTACATATCCAGGTTGGCACGCTTAGTAAAGCGATCGGTGTACTGGGTGGATATGTAGCGAGCACGCAGACATTGCGGGATTATTTAATCCACAAAGGGCGCCCGTTCCTTTTCTCAACGTCACATCCGCCAGCAGTTGTGGCAGCGGCAAGTGCTGCTATTGATGTGCTGCTTGATGAACCCGAGCTTATTGAAAAATTATGGGATAACACTGAGTTTTTCAAAAAAGGCTTAAAAGAAATCGGTTTTGATATCGGCCATAGCAAAACACCAATCACACCGGTAATGGTCGGTGATGATGCAAAGGCCCATACGCTTTCCGACAAGCTGCTTGAAAACGGTGTATTCGCCCAGGGGATCGCTTTTCCTACCGTGCCGCACGGAGCTGCCCGGGTGCGTACGATTGTAACTGCAGAACATTCAAAGGAAGAATTGCAGCAGGCGCTTGATGCTTTTGAAAAAGCGGGCAAAGAACTCGGGCTTGTATAAGTCCGGCAGCCCGAATGAAGGCGAATAAATGCAGGGCCGGCCGGGCAAGGCCGGCCCTTGCTGTCTTCTGTGCGCATTAGGGATTGTCCGCCAGCGGATTAGAGGTTATAATTGTAAAATGTATGTTCGCTTATTTAGAGGCGAAGAGGAAGGAGATCAAAATGAACGAACAGCAGCGAAAAGCAAACAATGGATCAGTGGCAACGGAACCGAAGCTGGACGTAAAATCCAAGACTTCTGCAGATTTTGCCAAGTATTTTGAACAGACGTATCAGCCTCCGAATCTGAAGGAAGCAAAGAGGCGCGGAAAAGAACAAGTCCTATATCATGATGACTTTACTATCCCTGAAGATATGGCCGGAATCGGAACAGGGAAAAAGTTTTTGATCCGCACTTACGGCTGCCAGATGAACGAACATGATACAGAAGTAATGGCGGGCATTTTGTCGGAACTCGGTTTTGAAGCAACAAATGAGACAGCCGATGCCGATATCATCCTGTTGAACACCTGTGCAATCAGGGAAAATGCCGAAAATAAGGTGTTCGGTGAAATCGGGCATTTGAAGGCATTGAAGACAGAGAAACCGGACCTGCTGCTTGGAGTGTGCGGGTGTATGTCTCAGGAAGAATCGGTCGTAAACCGCATTCTCCAAAAACACCAGCATATCGATATGGTTTTCGGCACACATAATATCCACCGGCTGCCGCAAATCGTGAAAAATGCCATGTTCCAAAAGGAAATGGTTGTTGAAGTGTGGTCCAAAGAAGGCGACGTCATCGAGAACTTACCGAAAGTCCGAAATGGCAGCATCAAGGGCTGGGTCAATATCATGTACGGCTGCGACAAGTTTTGCACTTACTGTATTGTTCCATATACTCGCGGTAAAGAACGGAGCCGCCGGCCTGAAGACATCGTCGCGGAAGTGCGCACGCTTGCAGCAAAAGGCTATAAGGAAATCACCCTGCTTGGCCAAAACGTGAACGCATACGGCAAAGACATTGAGGATATCGACTACGGCCTTGGCGATCTTATGGATGAATTACGGAAAATCGATATTCCACGGATCCGGTTCACAACGAGCCACCCTCGTGATTTCGATGACAGGCTTGTTGAAGTGCTTGCCAAAGGCGGAAACCTTGTTGACCATATCCACCTCCCAGTACAGTCCGGCAGCTCGGATGTGCTGAAGCTGATGGCCCGCAAATATGACAGGGAGCGCTATATGGAGCTTGTCGGAAAAATTAAGACGGCAATGCCGAATGCATCGCTAACGACAGACATCATCGTCGGTTTCCCGAATGAAACAGATGAGCAGTTTGAAGATACTCTCTCACTTGTGAAAGAAGTGGAGTACGACAGCGCTTATACGTTCATTTACTCACCGCGCGAAGGTACACCGGCGGCAAAAATGGCCGACAATATTCCGATGGAAGTCAAGAAGGAACGGCTTCAGCGCCTTAATGCGGTTGTGAATGATATTTCGGCACGGAAAAACAAATCCTATCAGGATCAAATCGTTGAGGTGCTTGTGGAAGGCGTCAGTAAAAAAGATCCTGATACACTATCAGGGCACACCCGCAAAAACAAGCTTGTGAACTTCAAGGGTTCCAAAAATTTGATTGGAAAACTGGTGAATGTCAAAATCACAGCAGCAAAGACCTGGTCTCTTGATGGCGAGGCAACCGAAGAAGAAACGACAATCGAAAAATATTGAGGTGAAATGAATGGCAAAGTATACGCGCACACAGATTATGGACAGGGCTCAGGAGCTTGCTAAAATGATTTCGGACACGGAAGAAGTCGACTTTTTCAAACGCGCTGAAGCCCAGCTGAATGAAAACCAGAAGGTAAGCGCCTTGATCAGTAAAATCAAAACCCTGCAAAAACAGGCAGTCAATCTTCAGCATTATCAAAAACATGAAGCATTAAAACAGGTGGAAGAGGAAATCGATAACCTGTATGCACAGCTGGATGAAATACCGATCATTAAAGAATTCCAGCAGTCCCAGGCTGATGTGAATGACCTCCTGCAAATTGTCGCAACAACTATATCCAACAGGGTGACAGACTACGTCATTGAATCAACCGGCGGCAATATCCTCCACGGGGAAACCGGTTCAAAGGCGAAAAACAGCGGCTCAAGCTGCGATCATTGATTGAAAAAATTTCTGCTTCTGCTAAGTAGTTCCGATATGATGTAGAATGTTGAATAAAACAGGTGATATGACATACTAAAAACAGTATGTTTAGGGCAATAAATAACAGTTCAAATAGCAGATAAAAACGCTTGGATTTTGATATGCTCCCCCTAAGGTAGACAGGTTAAAAAATAAAACTTGTTTATCTTAGGGGGAGCTTTTTCCACGCTGGGAAGTAAATTGCCAGCAAAAAAGGATTTCAAATGAATATGGACGATTTTAAACATACAGATCGGTGCAGCAGCGCCTCTGTCTTCACTTAAAGGCTCGCCATTCTGCGGGTTTTTTAAGGAATAAAACCGGCAATCTTGTGCGGCATCCAGCAAAGGTTTCTAAAATTTCATTTACCGTATGAAAAAAAATAGGCACATATCAGGCGGTTCGTACATAGAATGTTACAGAGCGGCATGATAGTGGAATTTTATTATTTTTTTCGCACAATGGTCATTAGCCCTGCATAGGATGAAATGAGATTCAAAGAGGAGGTATTGCTCATATGGCGTCACGAGAGCATCACAAACATTATAGAGAGATTATTACAAAGGCTGTTTGCGGAAAAGGCCGGAAATTCACCCAGGCCACACACGCAATCACGCCTGCCCACAGGCCGACAAGCATTCTGGGATGCTGGTTGATCAATCATGAATATAAAGCAAAAAAAGACGGTGATTGTGTAGTCGTCAACGGTTCCTATGATGCTAATATCTGGTTTTCTTACAGTGACAATACGAAAACAGAAGTCGCAACGGAACGCGTAACCTATCATGATGAAATTCCGCTTTCCGTTCGTGATAAAAACTGCCTTTCCGATGAATTTGAAGTCATGGTCCGCGTGCTGCAGCAGCCCAACTGCCTGGAAGCCACCATTTCTCCAAACGGAAATAAAGTGATCGTCCAGGTGGAACGGGAACTTGCCGCAGAAGTTATCGGTGAGACAAAAGTATGCGTAAAAGTCGATCCGCATGGATGTCCTGAAGAATTCGACGATATCCAAGACGAGAGTTTTGAAGAGGAATTCGAAGATCTCGACCCGAAATTCTTAATTGGCGAAGAAGAGTAAGAGCCGGGGAAATCCAGTTTCCCTGGTTTTTTATTTTGTCCGGCTTTCCAGAATTCCCTCTGGTACAACACCATAACTTTGATAGTTTAGGCGAATGAGACGATTGCAGGTTTATGCTATAATAGATGAAGCTTGTTGAGAATCAATAGTGGGGGAATTAATTAGATATGGCCCAATATACGCCAATGTTACAGCAATATTTGAAAATAAAGGCACAGCATAAAGATGCCTTTTTATTTTTCCGTTTGGGTGACTTTTACGAAATGTTCTTCGATGACGCCACCGCGGCTTCACAGGAACTTGAAATTACGCTTACAAGCCGCGACGGAGGAGATGCGGGCCGCATCCCGATGTGCGGTGTGCCTTATCACTCAGCTGACAACTACATATCCCAGTTGATCAATAAAGGGTACAAAGTGGCAATCTGCGAGCAGGTGGAAGACCCGAAACTGGCCAAAGGTGTCGTAAAACGGGAAGTCGTCCAGCTGATTACGCCTGGAACAGTAATGAAGGAAAACATGATAGATGAAAAGGAAAATAACTATATAGCGGCTGTCTCAGCGGGCTCCGGAGGTGCTGCGGTCGCAATGTCAGACCTGACTACCGGTGAAACCCTTACAACGACGACTACAGGATGGGAAGAAGCCCTTCAGGAAGTGTATTCAAGCGGTGCCCGGGAAGTGATTTTGGATGAGAATGCACCGGCCGATGCTGTCAGCCTCTTCCGTGAGCGGTTGAACGCCACCTTAACGTTTACGGAAGATACAGCCATGCCGGCCCCGTTATCACGATTGGCCGCGGATTCAAATGAACCCCTGCAGAATGAAGCGGTCGGAAAGCTGTTTACATATCTTGTGCAAACCCAGCGCCGCTCGCTTGATCATTTGCAGCCTGTCAAAACATATGAGCTTTCGCAACATATGAAACTTGATATGTACTCCAGGCGCAACCTCGAATTGGTGGAGACGATCCGGACGAAAGGCCGTAAAGGGTCGCTGCTATGGCTTCTTGATAAGACAGTGACAGCAATGGGCGGCCGAATGCTCAAGCAATGGATTGAGAGGCCGCTGCTGGACAGGCGGAAAATCGAAATGCGGCACGAAATGGTTGATACACTGCTTGGCCATTTCTTTGAACGGGAAGAGATTCGTGAGAAATTGAGGGAGGTATACGATCTTGAACGTCTGGCTGGCCGGGTCGCATACGGCAATGTGAATGCACGCGACTTGATTCAGCTGCGGCGGTCCCTGGAACAGGTTCCCGCCATTTTGAAGCTCGCCGAAAGCCTGGAAAATGATTATGCCAGATCGCTGACCGCGAGTGCGGATCCATGCAGTGAGCTTACGGAACTCCTAAAGAAGGGCATCAAGGAGGATCCGCCGCTGTCCGTAAAGGAAGGCGGCATCATCGGTGACGGGTTCAATGAGGAATTGGATCAATACCGGGATGCAAGCAAAAACGGAAAGCGCTGGATTGCCGAACTTGAACAAAAAGAGCGGCAGAAGACAGGGATAAAATCTTTGAAAATAGGATACAACCGCGTATTCGGATATTATATCGAAGTGACCCGCGCCAATTTGAAGTATTTGCCCGAGGGCATGTATGAACGCAAACAGACGCTGACTAATGCCGAGCGGTTCATAACGCCTGAATTAAAAGAGAAAGAAGCACTTATACTGGAAGCTGAAGAAAAAAGCGTATCGCTGGAGTATGATATTTTTCAGGAGATCCGCCAGGAAGTGAAGACGTATATTCCGAAACTCCAAGAGCTTGCCCGAATCATCAGTGAGCTGGATGTGCTTCAGTCCTTTGCTGTTGTCAGCGAGGAGTACCATTACGTACGTCCCGAGTTCAGCGAAAAAAGGCTGATACGGATAACGGAAGGCCGCCATCCCGTCGTTGAAAAGGTGATGGACACACAGGAATATGTGGCAAACGATTTACTGATGGAAGAGGGACGGGAGCAGCTGCTCATAACAGGACCTAATATGTCGGGGAAAAGTACATATATGCGGCAGCTTGCTTTAACGGCAATCCTGGCTCAAATCGGCTGTTTCGTTCCAGCAGAAACAGCGGTGCTGCCGCTTTTTGACCAGGTGTTCACCAGGATAGGCGCTGCCGATGACCTTGTCAGCGGACAGAGCACTTTCATGGTTGAAATGCTTGAAGCGAAAAATGCATTAACGAATGCGACTGACAGAAGTTTGATCCTGCTTGATGAAATCGGCCGCGGGACTTCCACATATGACGGTATGGCGCTGGCGCAGGCTATTATCGAATACATTCATGATCACATTGGAGCGAAGACACTTTTTTCGACACATTATCATGAGTTGACAGCACTCGAACAGTCCCTTGCAAATCTGAAAAATGTCCATGTCAGTGCGATTGAAGAGGCAGGAAACGTCGTATTCCTCCATAAGGTTGAAGAAGGCTATGCCGACAAGAGCTACGGCATTCATGTCGCACAGCTGGCTGATTTGCCTGACAGGCTTATCACAAGGGCGCAGGAAATCCTGTCTGCCTTTGAACAGACACAACCGTCCAGCAAGGAAGCTGCACCGGCAAGGAATAATGACGAAGTTGCAGATACACTTTCAGCAGAACAGCAATTAAGTTTTTTCGCTGATGACAACAGGCCATCGGCGAAAAAATACAAACCGGCAAAAAGGGAGGAAAAGGTCCTGCAAACTCTGGAGGGATTGAACATCCTGGAACTCACCCCCCTTGATGCAATGAATGAGCTGTACAGGCTTCAAAAAGAATTGAAATCGAAATCATGACAGATAAGAAAGGGGTGGGATCCTTGTCAAAAATTCAATTGATGGATGAGAACCTTTCGAACAAAATTGCTGCAGGGGAAGTGGTCGAGCGGCCCGCCTCAGTCGTGAAAGAGCTGCTTGAAAATGCTATTGATGCCGGAAGTACTCGAGTGGACATTGAAGTAGAAGAGGCAGGGCTGTCGAAAATCCGCATCGTTGATAACGGGGCGGGCATCGAAAAAGAGGATGTTCTTCTCGCGTTCGAACGGCATGCGACAAGTAAAATTAAAGATGAACACGATCTGTTCAGAATCCGGACACTCGGATTCCGCGGAGAGGCACTTCCGAGTATCGCCTCCGTGTCCTCTGTCGATATGAAGACGTGTACAGGAGACGGCCCCGGCACCCATCTTGTCATCAGAGGCGGAACGGTCGACAAACATGAGTCATCAGCCGGACGCAAAGGAACCGATATTACCGTCACTGACCTTTTCTATAACACGCCAGCCCGGCTTAAGTATATGAAAACAATCCATACAGAGCTTGGCAACATTTCCGATGTTGTCAACCGGATTGCGTTCTCTCATCCTGAAGTAGCCCTTAAGCTGACCCATAATGGTAAAAAGATGCTGCAGACGACCGGCAACGGCGACCTCTTGCAGGTTGTTGCAGGGGTGTACGGGATTTCAGTGGCAAAAAAAATGGTGAAGATCGAATCTTCTTCACTTGATTTCAGGATCAGCGGGTATATCGCGCTTCCTGAAGTGACGCGGGCATCCAGAAATTACATTTCAACGCTGATCAATGGACGCTTCATTAAAAATTATCCGCTTGTCAAGGCGATACAAAGCGGTTATCATACGCTCCTTCCGATCGGCCGCTATCCGATCGTCTTATTGCATATAGAGATGGATCCGCTTCTGGTGGATGTAAATGTCCATCCTGCAAAACTGGAGGTTAGGCTGAGTAAAGAAAAAGAGCTGAATGAGCTTGTGGAGTCCGCTATCAAGGACGTCATGAAGGATCAGCAGCTGATTCCTGATGTCCAGGCTTCAAGGAAGTATAAGGAAAAAGTAAACGAAGAACAGCAGCACTTTACTTTTGAACATCGTGACCAAAGCGGGAAAACAGAGAGATACCGAAACGAGGCAGGGGAAACGGCCGGATCTGAAGCGGATGAAAATCCGTATCGGAACGAACCTGATATCCTTGAAATGGCCACCGAAATTCTCAACGGGAACAGCGGCCGCCTTTCTTCTGATACGCTCCATGTGTCTTTAAACGAAACAGAAAAGACCCAAACAGTTCATGAAGGCTCAGGTGCAACATCAATGGACGAGGATACAAAGAAAGAGCCAAGCAGCACTTTTTCCCGTTCAGGACAGGAAAAAAGCCGGGTGCCGGTCATGTATCCGATCGGCCAGATGCATGGAACCTACATTCTTGCTCAGAATGAAAAAGGATTGTATATCATTGACCAGCATGCGGCCCAGGAACGGATAAACTATGAGTTTTTCCGCGAAAGGGTAGGCGAGATAACAGATGAAGTGCAGGAAATGTTAGTGCCGCTCACCTTTGAATTCACAAGGGCAGAAGCGCTGAAAATCAATGAATATTCAGACAGTCTAAAAGAGGTCGGGGTGTTCCTGGAGCCGTTCGGGCCCCAGGGATATATCGTCCGCAGCCATCCGTCATGGTTTCCGAGTGGACATGAGCAGGAAACGATCGAAGATATGATCAGCCAGCTTTTGCACATGAATAAAGTTGATGTCAAGAAGCTCCGTGAAGAAGCGGCCATTATGATGTCATGCAAACGGGCGATAAAGGCAAACAGACATTTACGGGATGATGAGATTTTTGCACTTCTGGAAACGCTGCGGAAATCCAGTGATCCATTTACATGTCCGCACGGAAGACCGATTATCATCCATTACTCAACTTATGAAATGGAAAAGATGTTCAAACGGGTCATGTAACGGTTCTGATTGTCATAACGTTGATTTTCATTCGAATGCATGTATGAAAAGTTGAAAAAAAGCCAAGAATTGTGAAGTGATGAAAATGAGAGAAAAAGTGGTTGCTATCATTGGGCCGACAGCAGTCGGAAAAACGAGACTGTCCATCGAAACTTCGCTTGCATTCAACGGTGAAGTTATCAGCGGCGATTCCATGCAAGTCTATAAAGGATTGGACATTGGCACGGCAAAGGTAATAAGAGATGAAATGAAAGGTGTTCCCCATCATTTAATTGATATAAAAGAACCGGCCGAACCTTTTTCTGCAGCTGAGTTTCAGGAAGAAGTCACAGGACTCATTTCCACCATCAACAACAGAGGGAGGCTCCCCGTACTTGCCGGAGGTACCGGCCTGTATATCCAGGCTGTTCTTTTTGGTTATCAATTTGCTGATGCGGTTTCGGATGAAGTTTACAGAAAGGAGCTTGAACAGAAGGCGGAAGCGGAAGGACCCGAGTCAATCCATAAGGAACTTGCCGCAGTCGATCCTGACAGCGCAGGCAGAATTCATCCCAACAATTTACGCAGGGTGATAAGGGCTCTTGAAATCCACAGGACAACGGGAAAAACGATGACCGAGTACCACATGGAGCAAACAAATGAATCTCCATATGATTATGTGCTCATCGGCCTGGAAATGGACAGGGGAGTACTGTACCGGCGCATCAACGAGCGTGTTGACCTCATGATTGAGCAGGGGCTTTTTGCTGAAGTGAAGCGCTTATACGACAGCGGGTTGCGTGATGCACAATCTGTACAGGCTATCGGATATAAGGAGATATTCGACTACTTTGACGGGAAGGCAGGATATGAAGAGGCAATTGAAAACTTGAAACAGAATTCCCGCCGCTATGCAAAGCGGCAATTCACCTGGTTCCGTAATAAAATGGATGTGGAATGGTTCGACATGACACCGGTGGCAGAGGGGAACGCTCCATTTGATGAAGTTAAAAACGAAATTTTTGAATATATTGCAGGAAAGCTGAATGTTTGAGCGAATAAAACAAGAGTAGAGATCAATAAAGGGGGACCCGGTAATGAAACAAGCGATCAACATTCAAGACCAATTTTTAAACCAATTGCGAAAAGACAATACACTGATTACAGTATATCTGCTCAACGGTTTTCAGCTGAGAGGAGTTGTTAAGAGCTTCGACAACTTCACTGTATTACTGGATTCCGAAGGGAAACAGCAATTGATTTATAAACATGCCATATCGACATTCGCACCGCAAAAAAATGTCCAGCTCGACCTTGAAGGATAGATTCCGGCTGATTCACCCGCTGCATTCGCAGCGGGTTTTTGCGTTATCCCGATCACTTTCCGCCGCCGGCCAATTCCAGTTCATCCTCATATTGATGAAGAAAGGTTTGATAGCGTCGCAATGATACGGGGGTTTTAAAGCCGAATGTGTCCATTATTTTTTCTTCAGGCCAGCCGAGCAGCAGCTTTGTTAAAACCGCACTGTTTCTCATGTGCTGTGCAGAAAGACCTTTTCTTAGCTCCGCCCGTTTCACCTCTTCCCTTATCATTTTCTGAATCGCAATTTCCGTCAGTCCTTTCGGCTGTTCAGTTTCATATACCCACCTGTATGTCAGCCTCTGGAAGTCAAAGGCGGCAAACAGGGGATCGTGACTTTTGTAACGGGGACGGACAGGATCCGGCACCTGTTTGATGTATTTATAAATTTGCTTTTTCACATCAGTGGAAATCGGAATTCTGCGAGACCTGCTCGAAACGGAAGGGATAAACAGTGTATTGTCTTCAAAATGCATATCTTTCATTTTCAAGCTTGCAAGCTCGTGCAGTGTCAAGCCATACTCCATCAATAAGTAAAAAATGGACAGGTTCCGGTCGATAAGCAAGTGCCGTCCCTTCAACTGGTTTTCTGTCAGACCTTTATTGCCGGGAACAACAGCCAGGAGGATATCTTTTTCCTTCCCCGTCATAAAATCTGATGGAATGAGAGCACGCGGAGTTCCGGGTGCAATCGTCATGTTTTCCATCGGATTTTCATATATGGCTCCTTTTGCGGCCTGGAAACGGTACAGCTGTTTGAGGACGGTCAAAATTCTGTTCACCGTCGAACTGGTATAATGCCGCTCATCGATCAGATGAGCAAAAAAATCATCCAGGTCTGCTCCCGTGAGATTTTGCCATTTGTCGATCGAAGTATCATTGTATTTCTTTTTCATCCACCGGAAAAAATCCTCAAGATCATATGTGTATCGCTTGATTGTTGATGGCTGCCGGTTTTTTAAAACTAATCCATCAAGGTAATCGGCAGCATAATCAGGCAGGGGATGTGTTTCTTCCATCATGCCACCTCCGCTTTTATCCTATTATATCAAATTAGGCGCCGGCTGCTACATGCGGTGATATTGCTTGGGAAAGCGCAAGAAGTGACACAGTTGTATATGCAGGGGAAAAATCTTCCTTGTTTGGCGTTATGGGCCTTTGTCACACATTGGGCGTTTGTGCGTATACTGTTTTTGAATGCGAGGTGATGAGTTCTGGAACAGCCAGTCACTTTAAAGCAGAACGGACAAATCAACATCGTGCTTGATCGGAGCAATTCAGGACCGAAACCGAAAAAGCATCCGGCTGCCATGGCGGTACCCGTGCGAAAACCCGCCCCTGCCCCAGAACCGCTGAAACGGATAGAGGAAAAGCTGGATGGGCTCGTGGGACTAAGTGAAATGAAAACGAATGTAAAAGAAATCTATGCCTGGTTAAATATGTGTCAAAAACGGGAAGCACTCGGATTGAAAACGGGCAGGCAGTCGATGCATATGCTGTTCAAAGGGAATCCGGGAACAGGGAAAACAACGGTGGCGCGGCTCCTGGCCGAATTATTTGCTGAACTGAATGTTCTGTCCAAGGGGCATCTGATTGAAGCGGAAAGAGCCGATCTTGTCGGTGAATACATCGGGCACACCGCCCAAAAGACAAGGGATCTCGTGAAAAAAGCACAGGGCGGCATCCTTTTTATCGATGAAGCATATTCACTTGCACGCGGCGGTGAAAAAGATTTTGGCAAAGAAGCGATAGATACGCTCGTCAAATCGATGGAAGATCATAAAGATACGTTCATACTAATCCTTGCGGGTTATTCGAATGAGATGGAACATTTTTTGTCGCTGAATCCGGGCTTGCCCTCCAGGTTCCCGATCGTCATTGACTTCCCTGATTATACAGTGAGCCAGCTGTTGGAGATTGCAGGAAAGATGATGGAAGAAAGGCAATATGTATTTTCCGGGGAGGCGGAGCACAAACTAAAGGAGCATTTGAAACAGCTTCAAGTCGGAGCAGCGGGTGAAGCATTCTCCAATGCCAGGTATATCCGAAATATCATAGAAAAATCGATACGCGCCCATGCGATGCGCTTATTAATGGATGAACAGGCAGATAAGACGGAGTTGATGACTGTGAGAAGCCATGATTTGCGGCTGCCGGCAAAATGAAACCGTCATTTATTGTAGACCGAATTTTTTGACAGTATACCGTCTGTTTTGTATCATACCAGTGAGGGTAAAAATAAACGTAACAAATATAAAACAGGAGGGAAGCCAATGTTCCATTACACAGTTGAAACAGACAAAAGCATGGACCAGGCAATTGAATCGCTAGAAGGGGCACTTCAGGAAGTGAAATTCGGTGTTCTCTGGCAGTTTGACATTAAGGAAAAATTGAATGCAAAAGGCCTTGACTTCCAGCAGCCATACAAGGTTCTTGAAGTTTGCAACCCGTTTGAGGCGAATCGTGTCCTTCAGGAAAATCACATGGTCGGCTATTTTTTACCTTGTAAAATCGTCGTTTACGAGGAAGGCGGCACGACAAAAATCGGTTTGCCGAAGCCTACTGCCATGATCAGCATGGTGGATGACGGCAATTTGAAAGGAATCGCTGAAGAAATTGAAGCGACACTTATTGACGTTCTTGATAAGGTGAAGTAATTTAAAAACTCCGGCCGAAGCTAAATAGTTCCGATACTGTGGAGAAAATCTAAATTAACATGTTAAATGACATGCAAAAACACACTACTTTTAGCACCATAATTAACAGTACAAATAGCAAACAAAAGACGCTTGGATTTTTATTTTCCAAGCGTCCTTTTTATATTCTTTTATTCAATTAAAGCCCCCGTTTGTTGAATAAGGTCCAACTTCAGTATGCTTTCACATACTTTTTTGCAATGTGATGGTACCTGTTGATTTCCGCTGCAGGGGGTTCGCTTTCACCCAAGGGCACAAGGGCGACATCTGTTCCTGCTTCCCTCCGGTCGCACTCACAGTGTCTTCTTTGCCGCGGGGCGGGCGCTGAGCCTCCTCGCTTACGCTGCGGGGTCTCAGCTGTCCCGCTACTCCCGCTGGAGTCTCATCCCCTTCCGCTCCAATCAACTGGTGAATGAGCAACGTTTCCAAGCCACATCGTAATAAATTGAAATACTTAAAAAGAGAAACAGCGCTGGAATGAAGATAACGCGACATGGTTGGCAGTATCAACATTCCTGCATATCGTTTGTTTCGCTTTGCTGAAATCGCCTGTTACACCATCAAAGGCAACGAATGGTTGAAAAGCAACCGTTTCATAGCGGATATCGTATACCGATCCTTCTTGCCTCGCGTTGGTACCAGAGTAGATGGGATATAATTATAATGATCTAAACTCCTCTGACTTGAGGCACTTTTATCATCTATCGCTTGGCTTGTACGATATGATCGCTTGATAGATGCTTGATCAAAACGTTCATTAAAATGGGATTGGAATGTTTGGCCTGGCAACTAAGTGGATTGGAGTGGAAGGCATGAGACTCCTGCGGGACTAGCGAACAGGAAAGACCCCGCAGCGCAGCGAGGAGGCTTGCCGGACGCCCCGCGGAAAGCGAATGCCTGCAACGGAAAGGAACGGACAAACTTCAGGAATGTCATTTTCCTTCTTCCACTATCCTGCCCGTTAATTGTATTTTTCCACAAACTCTACATTTACTTTAACATAAAATAACAATTACCCTCTTGGTTTTAAAAAAATAAGCATCGCAAATAACATACCAATTCACATAGGAAAAAGTACATTGACAACAGCTATTGACATTATATTATTTGGGGTGTGATTTTGTATGCTAATTCGAGCGTCAATCTCCAATAATCGTTGATATACAAGGAAAAAAGAATAGACCAAATCATATGTGATTTGGTCTGCTAATTGGTCTGCTAATTGGTCTGCTATTTCGTATGTTTCTCCACCCAAACGGAACTACTTAGGCCGAAGCGCCGGAGTTTTTTCATTGTTAAGGAAATTATATAAGCGTTGTGGATAAAAAGCCAGGAGGGAATCATCCAGCACCAGGCGCCAGCGGCTATCGTCATAAGCGGGCGCCTTGCGCATTTGTTCCGGTCTGTCACACTATTACTGAAGATGCTGGTCGTTTTGCTGAGTGGGCATCGAGGGCAGCTTCCAGCGGTAATGAACGGAGAGCATGCGCAGGACAACAAGCGCCGCAAGAAGAAAGTAAAGTTCAAAAGGTCTGCTTGCAAGTCCGATACCGATAATGAGTCCCCCGAGAACAGCCCAGGCCGCATACACATCATCACGGAGCACAACCGGCTTCCTGCCGGCCAAGATGTCTCGGATGATTCCGCCGCCGCTTCCCGTAAGGACAGCAGCAACAATCACTGCACTGATATGATGGTTCATGCCTGAGGCATAAACCGCTCCCTGTATGGCAAACGCCGACAGCCCGATGGCATCGAAAAAACTTTCCCATTTGCGCCAGTGTGGTAAAATGACACGGGGAAACAAAAAAATGAGTGTAATGAAAACGATTGCCGCGATAAACAGTTCATTTTGGGCCCAGAGCTCTGACACCGGTATGCCGATCAGCAAATTCCTGACAGCCCCACCCCCGAATGCCGCCGCAAAACCAAGTATATAAAAACCGAGAAGGTCGTAGTCTTCCTCCATGGCAACAATTGCCCCGCTGGCCGCGAACGCGAGAGTGCCGATCATATTAAAAACTTCCCAAGTCATTCAAGCACCTACTTTTAAATCGAGTCATTTCAGGATATACAAGAAGTAATCCTTTGAAAATAGTAATGGTTCTAAGCGTAAAGTGCAACAACTATTTATTGCCTCTGCTATGATAAAGAAAAATGGATGCTGAAAGGCGGGATGCATCATGGATCATGTAAAAGACAGAGAAAGAGCTGTGCTGGTCGCATCGTGGCTGCAACAGGACACGGAAGAAAGGATCGAGTACTCACTTGATGAATTGGCATCTTTAACAGGTACAGCAGGTGGGGAGGTCGCAGGAGTATATACACAAAAACGACAGAAAATCGATCCGGCGACTTACATTGGAAAAGGAAAAATCCAAGAAATCGCGGCAGCAGCCGATGAGTTGGATGCAGACCTCGTTATTTTTAATGATGAATTATCCCCTTCCCAAATCAGAAACTTATCAGGCTTATTCCATCAGCGGGTCATCGATCGGACCCAGCTCATACTAGATATTTTCGCGGGTCGGGCAAAGTCGAGGGAAGGCCAGCTGCAGGTCGAGCTTGCCCAGCTTCAATA
Source organism: Bacillus marinisedimentorum (assembly GCF_001644195.2). Classification (NCBI taxonomy): domain Bacteria; kingdom Bacillati; phylum Bacillota; class Bacilli; order Caryophanales; family Bacillaceae; genus Bacillus; species Bacillus marinisedimentorum. The sequence goes on from NZ_LWBL02000030.1 coordinate 123,569, forward strand.
TTTGCTGCCAAGACTCGGCGGGCAGGGTGAAGCAATGTCCAGGCTTGGTGCCGGCATCGGGACGAGGGGACCGGGTGAAACCAAACTGGAATCGGACCGCCGCCATATCAGGCGCCGTATCGATGACTTGAAAAAACAGCTTCAGGTCATCGTCGAACATAGGGAGCGCTATCGTGAAAGGAGAAAAAGGAACAGAGCGACCCAGATAGCGCTTGTAGGATACACAAATGCCGGAAAATCAACCCTGTTCAACAAGCTGACAGAAGCGGAATCATTTGAGGAGGATCTGCTGTTTGCTACCCTTGATCCGTTAACGAGGAAAATGATTATTCCATCTGGGGCAACTGTTTTGCTGACCGACACTGTCGGGTTCATCCAGGATTTGCCGACAACCCTCGTGGCAGCTTTCCGGTCAACCCTCGAAGAAGTTAAGGAGGCAGACTTAATCGTTCATGTCGTGGACTCATCGAACCCGGATCATTTCAATCATGAAGAAACAGTGTATGAACTGCTCGAAGACCTAGGGGTCAACGACATTCCGATTCTTACAGTCTATAACAAAAAGGATGAAATGCTTGAAGACTTTATTCCCGGAACGCGTGCCGGTTCCAAATTGCTGATCAGTGCATTCGAAGAAGAGGATATCAACCGGTTGAAAGCGGAAGTCCAATCTTGCCTGATTAAGGAAATGACCGCTTACGATGTGACTGTCAATGAAAATAACGGGCGCCTTCTTGCGCGGCTCGCTGCCGAAACGATCCTGCAGGAAAGAACATACGATGAAGCTGAAACAGGTTACCGCTGTACGGGGTATATCCACCCGCACGTGCCATTGTATAAAGAACTGGCTGAAAATAAAGGAGAATAGCAGCATGTACGAACATTTTACAAACAGCAGTAAAATCGAGCAATACGCCAATGAAATCGAAAAACAAATCGAACCGCTTCACCGGATAGCTGATCAAACAGCTGAATCGAACCAATTCCGCGTCCTGGAAAGCTTCCGTCATTTCCAGGTAAGTGATTTTCATTTCACACCCTCGACCGGCTACGGCTATGATGATGCCGGCCGGGACACATTGGAAAGGGTATATGCACGGGCGCTTGGCGCCGAAGCGGGACTTGTGCGGCCACAAATCATTTCCGGCACCCATGCCATATCAACCGCATTATTCGGGGTTCTCCGCCCGGGGGATGAGCTCCTTTACATAACAGGCCGCCCTTATGACACCCTTGAAGAAATCGTCGGCATCCGCGGAAACGGGAAAGGTTCGCTCAAAGAGTTCGGAATCAAATACCGTTCAATCGATCTGACTGAAGAGGGGATGGTTGATTTTAACGCTGTAAAACAAGCGATCGGATCCAATACGAAGATGATCGGAATTCAGCGTTCCAAAGGCTACGGCATACGTCCATCTTATACAGTTGAAGAAATCCGGGAAATGATTGATTTTGTAAAGGATCTCAAAGAAGACATCATCGTTTTCGTTGATAACTGTTACGGAGAATTTGTGGAAACGATGGAACCGGCTCACGCAGGAGCAGATCTAATGGCCGGCTCACTTATTAAAAATCCAGGTGGGGGACTCGCTAAAACAGGAGGCTATATCGTCGGCAGGGCCGATCTGGTGGAATTATGCGGGTACAGGCTGACATCACCGGGAATCGGAGCCGAAGCAGGTGCATCTCTATACAGCCTCCAGGAAATGTATCAAGGATTTTTTCTTGCACCACATATTGTTGCCCAGGCGGTAAAAGGGGCGATTTTCACATCTGCCTTTTTAGAAAAAGCAGGTTTAAGGACATCTCCAAAATGGAATAGTAAAAGGACTGATTTGATTCAATCCGTAGAATTTGATGATGCTGAAAGCATGGTGTCGTTCTGTCAGGCGATTCAGTTCGCTTCACCCGTCAATTCCCATGTGACACCGCATCCGAGTTATATGCCGGGCTATGAAGATGACGTCATCATGGCGGCGGGAACCTTCATTCAGGGGGCTAGCCTGGAGCTCACAGCCGATGGGCCGATCCGGCCGCCTTTTACCGCATACGTACAGGGCGGTCTGACTTATGAGCATGTGAAAATTGCAGTATGCCAGGCAGTTGACCGGCTAGAGGAAGATGGGCTGATCAAATTATGAACCGGCGTTGACGTTAAAAGGGCTGAAGCCCTTTTTCTCATTTTGCTTGCAATTCCCCCGGGGAAGTCTCCTCAAAAAAAATAATGTGAGAAAACCTAACATCCATTTGACAACATACCTTACATAAGATAAACTGTTAGTAATTGAATAAGGAATGTTCTGAAAAGGAGGAGTTGCAATGGGTGATACCATACGCCGCAACATGCCCCTCTTTCCTATGGGAATCGTCATGAAACTCACAGAATTATCAGCCCGGCAAATTCGCTATTATGAAGAACACGGACTGGTAAGCCCTGCGCGTACAGAAGGGAACAGGCGCATGTTTTCTTTCAATGATGTTGACCGGCTGCTTGAAATCAAGGAGCTGATTGAAAGAGGCATCAATATGGCCGGCATCAAAGAGATTGTCCTGAGACAGGAGGAGACTCGTGCTCCCGCAGCTGAAAAAGCAGCAAAACCGGAAATGACCGATGAACAGCTGCGTGACATTTTGAGAAATGAGCTTCAACATGCCGGCAGGTATAACAAAGCGTCCCTGCGTCAAGGAGAGTTATCAAGGTTTTTCCATTAATGGCAAATATAGCCGTTGATGACTTTATAAAAAAGTGGGAGGAAGAATAGCAAAATGTCTAAGTATTCAAAAGAAGATATCCTGAATTTAGCTGATAAGGAAAATGTAAAATTTATCCGACTCCAATTCACAGATTTGCTTGGAATCATCAAAAACGTAGAAATCCCGGTAGATCAGCTGCCTAAAGCACTCGACAATCAAATGATGTTTGACGGTTCTTCCATTGAAGGTTTTGTCCGTATTGAAGAATCTGATATGTACCTTTTCCCTGATCTTGATACATGGGTCATTTTCCCGTGGACATCTGAGAAAGGAAAAGTGGCCCGCCTGATCTGTGATATTTACAATCCGGACGGCACTCCGTTTGAAGGAGACCCGCGCGGCATTCTCAAGCGCATGCTCAAAGAAATGGAAGAGCTCGGCTTCACCGACTTCAACATTGGACCTGAACCGGAGTTCTTCCTGTTTAAAAATGATGAAAACGGTGAACCGACCCTCGAACTGAACGATAAAGGCGGATATTTTGACCTTGCACCGACCGACCTCGGCGAAAACTGCCGTCGTGATATCGTCCTTGAACTCGAGGATATGGGTTTTGAAATTGAAGCATCACACCATGAAGTTGCACCCGGCCAGCATGAGATCGACTTTAAATACGCTTCTGCTTTGCGGGCCTGTGATGACATCCAGACATTCAAACTGGCTGTGAAAACAATCGCACGGAAACACGGCCTTCATGCAACCTTCATGCCGAAACCGCTCTTTGGCGTCAATGGATCTGGAATGCATGCGAACATGTCCCTGTTCAGGAATGGCGAAAACGCGTTCTATGATACTGAAGGAGACTTGCAGCTCAGCGATACGGCCCGTCATTTCGTAGCCGGTATCCTCAAGCACGCTGAATCCTTTACCGCGATCACTAACCCGACGGTAAATTCCTATAAGCGTCTTGTTCCCGGGTATGAAGCGCCTTGTTATGTTGCCTGGTCTTCAAAAAACAGAAGCCCGCTTGTCCGTGTACCTGCTTCACGCGGCCTTTCGACCCGGATTGAAGTCCGCAGTGTCGATCCGGCAGCGAACCCTTACCTGGCTATGGCGGTCATGCTTGCGGCTGGACTTGACGGCATCAAAAACAATATGTCCGCGCCGTCTCCTGTCGACCGCAACATTTATGTGATGAACAAAGATGAACGAATGAGCATCGGAATCAACGATCTTCCTTCCACACTGAAAGAAGCACTTGAGCTGCTGAAAAAAGATGAAGTACTGATGACAGCACTCGGCAAACATGCATCGGAACACTTTATCGAAGCTAAAGAAATTGAGTGGGATATGTTCCGGACCCAGGTTCACCCTTGGGAACGTGAACAATACTTTACAACATATTAAGACAGAAACAAAGCCTCCCGGAGACGGGGGGCTTTTTAAATATCCTCAAAAAAAAACAGCCGGCAGTGTGACCGGCTGTTTCATATTCCTATAGTAAAGATGGCGGTTTGCGGGATGACAGCAAAAACAGCATCCGCTGCTTAATGAACCATCCTGTAGACGCCGACCACTTTTCCGAGGATGCTTACATTCCGGAGGATGATCGGATCCATTGTGGAATTTTCAGGCTGGAGGCGGACATAGTCCTTTTCTTTAAAGAAACGTTTTACAGTAGCTTCGTTCTCATCCGTCATGGCGACAACGATATCACCGTTGTTCGCGGTGCTTTGCTGGCGGACGATGACCATGTCTCCGTCATAAATGCCCGCTTCAATCATACTGTCTCCGACGATATTTAGGATATAAACATTTTCATCCGCCGCTGCGACAAACCGCTCAGGCAAAGGCATATATTCTTCCACGTTTTCGATTGCTGAAATTGGCTGCCCGGCAGTTACCTTACCGATAACAGGAACATTGACTGTCCGGCTGACAGGGATGTCCTGGGCGGACTGGGTGCCAAGGACTTCGATTGCCCGAGGCTTAGTGGGATCCCTCCTGATCAGGCCCTTCTTTTCAAGCCGTGCCAGATGTCCGTGTACAGTAGAACTTGAAGCAAGCCCGACTGCTTCGCCGATCTCCCTGACGGAAGGGGGATAGCCTTTTTGATGGACTTCTTCTTTAATGAAATTCAGGATTTCCTCCTGGCGTTTTGAGAGTTTTGTCATTTTGTGCACCCCGTTCGTTTCCTTTTCTTACCGTAAGTATACCATGTCCCTGTCCAGCATACAAACATAAGTTCGAAAAACCGTTGACGGAAACATTTGTTCCCTTTATAATGAACTCAACAAAAGCGAACGTATATTCTTGGGGAGGGAATAGAAAGATGCAAAGCAAAATCGATATGACATTTGTCGCTGCATTTATTTTCATGATCCTGTTTACAACAGCTACAGTGGTGATGGCAGCGCCGCTTGACAGGGAAGATTACATAAAAGTAACGATAGAAAAGGGAGATACACTCTGGGGGCTTGCTGAGGAATACCACGACCATCATGTTTACACTGCTGAGGAATTCATCGGCTGGGTCACTGACCATAACGACGTGGAACGGTCCGCTATTTATCCAGGACAGAAAATTCTCATTCCGGTCGAAAAAGACTGAGGCGGCACCGGCAATCCAGAGTGCAATAAAGAAATAGAGTTACACATATGCGGAAGGGACAACGTTTATGAATTATGACAGATGGGCTTTTGGACACCCTCATAAAATAAAAGAACATACAGGTGATCAAACATGAATGCAGTCCTTTACTGCAGAGTCAGTACTGATAAAAATACACAGGAGACTTCAATCGCCAGGCAAAATGAAGAGTTAACGAAGCTTGCCGGTGAACTGGACATACACATAGTCGAAATGATAGAAGAGAAAAAAAGCGGTTATGAAATTGACCGCGATGGTGTATTCCGCTTTCTTGAGCTGTTTCAGACAGGGCAAGCGGATGCTTTGCTCATCCAGGATGAGACAAGGCTTGGCAGAGGGAATGCACGCATTGCTCTTCTGCATACGCTGCAAAAACTCGGCATCAAAATTCATACGATTTCCCATCAAGGTGAACTTAAACTGTCGGAAGCGGATTCTATGGTTCTTGATATTGTGAGCATCGTAGAAGAATATCAGCGTAAGCTCCATAATCTCAAAATCAAACGTGGTATGAAGCGGGCGGTTGCAAATGGATACAGGCCGCAGCAAAACTTGACCAGCAGGAATCACGGTCCGGGAAGGGAAAGGAAGGAAGTGCCGGTATCAGAAATTGTCAGGCTGCGGAACAATGGCCTGACCTTTGCTGAAATTGCTGCCACCCTGCGGGGGCTTGGTTTTGGCATCTCGAAGGCTACGGTCAACAGGCGCTATCAGGAATACATGGGGTCGATGGATGATGGGAATGCTGGGGAGTAGACTGTGAAAACCAAACATGATAAAATAAAAACCCTTAATGGGCTAATTATTATGTATAAGGAGTTTTTTGATGCTTTCACCTGAAAAAATAAACCGGATCAATGAGTTGGCACGCAAGTCGAAACGTGATGGCTTGACTCCGGAAGAAGTAAAAGAGCAAAAAAAATTGCGGGAAGAATATTTGCAGGCTTTCCGGGGAAACTTTGACCGCACATTGCAAAATGTGAAAATAGTGGATCCAAACGGAAATGACGTGACGCCGGAAAAGCTGAAACAGAAAAAACATTCAAATAAAGGACACAAACACTGAGAGATACAGCTAGCCGGATTGCTGTATCTTTTTTGTTTTGGGCTCGTAATTCACGGGAAAAGAGATATAATACAATAGTAGAATTGATTAACCGTTCTTCAGCTGTTTTGAGTGCTTGAACATTTAATTCAAGAAAGCTATGATTGTAGCTGGGAACGGATAAACACATTACATAGAAGGGATGAAAATTTTATGGCAGATAACATCCACGATCTTTCCATTAATACCATCCGGACGCTTTCAATTGATGCAATTGAAAAAGCACAATCAGGACATCCGGGAATGCCAATGGGAGCAGCTCCTATGGCATACAGTCTCTGGACTAAATATATGAATCAGAACCCGGCGAATCCGGAATGGTTCAACAGGGACCGTTTTGTCCTGTCTGCAGGACACGGCTCCATGCTTTTATACAGTCTTCTTCATCTGGCAGGTTACGATGTCACAATGGACGATCTCAAAAACTTCCGCCAGTGGGGCAGCCGAACGCCTGGTCATCCGGAATACGGCCATACATCTGGTGTTGAAGCAACAACAGGACCGCTTGGCCAGGGTATTGCAATGGCTGTAGGGATGGCGATGGCTGAAAGGCATCTTGCAGCAAAATATAACCGCGGCAGCTATAATGTAGTGGACCACTTTACATACAGTATTTGCGGTGACGGCGACTTGATGGAAGGCATTTCCGGAGAGGCTGCCTCCTATGCCGGCCATATGAAACTGGGCCGCCTTGTTGTGTTATATGACTCAAATGATATTTCCCTTGACGGCCAGCTGGACCGCTCGTTCACCGAAAGCGTCGAAGACCGTTTTAAAGCTTATGGATGGCAGGTAATCAGGGTGGAGGACGGAAACAATCTTGAGGAAATTGAAGAAGCTCTGGAAAATGCAAGAGCGGATCTTGATCGCCCTACACTGATTGAAGTGAAAACAACGATCGGATACGGCTCCCCTAACAAAGCCGGCTCTTCAGCCTCTCACGGTGCACCGCTTGGCGAAGAAGAAGCGAAAATGACGAAAGAGTCTTATAAATGGACGTTTGAACGGGATTTCCATGTACCTGATGAAGTTTACAGCCACTTTAACGAAAAAGTGAAAGAGAACGGCCAACAAAAAGAAAATGAGTGGAATAAGCTGTTTGATTCATATAAAAATGAACATCCTGAACTGGCAAGGGATCTTGAAACAGCGATCAAGGGCGAGCTTCCGGAAGGATGGGAAAGCCATCTGCCGGAGTATGCTCCAGGCGAACACAAAGCTGCTACCCGCGCCTCCAGCGGTGAAGTGCTGAACGGAATCGCAAATGGAATCCCGAACTTCTTCGGCGGTTCTGCAGACCTGGCCGGCTCCAATAAAACACTGATTAAAGATGAAGAGGATTTTTCCGCAAGCAATTATGCAGGCCGGAATATCTGGTTCGGTGTTCGTGAATTTGCGATGGGTGCCGCTCTGAACGGCATGGCACTCCATGGCGGGCTGAAAGTGTATGGCGGAACATTCTTCGTCTTCTCCGACTACTTGCGCCCGGCTATCCGCCTGGCAGCCTTAATGGGGCTTCCTGTCACATACGTATTTACACATGACAGCATTGCTGTCGGTGAGGACGGCCCTACACACGAACCGATTGAACAGCTGCCTTCATTAAGAGCGATGCCTGGTTTGTCCATCATCCGCCCGGCAGACGGCAATGAAACGAAGGCTGCCTGGAAAATGGCCATGGAAAGCACAAATAAACCAACAGCGCTTGTGCTTACACGCCAGGGACTGCCGACAATGGCAACCGGACAAAAAGCAGAAGAAGGAGTCCGCAAAGGTGCATACGTCATTTCGTCCGCACAAAACGGAAACCCTGAGGCGCTTCTTCTTGCGTCTGGCTCAGAAGTGAGCCTTGCTGTGGAAGCGCAGAAAGAACTTGAAAAAGACGGCATCCATATATCAGTGGTGTCCATGCCTTCCTGGGACAGATTTGAAGAACAATCAGAAGAATATAAGGAAAAAGTCATCCCGAAATCCGTCAAGAAGCGTCTTGCTATTGAAATGGCTGCCACTTTCGGATGGGAGCGCTATACCGGCGATGAAGGAAAAGTGCTCGGCATAGACCGTTTCGGTGCTTCTGCTCCGGGAGAAAAGGTCGTATCAGAATATGGCTTCAATGTAGGAAATGTGGTTTCTGAGCTTAAATCCCTTCTGAAAAAATAATATGAAATTCCCGAAACCTCCGGCCGAGCCGGGGGTTTTTTCATCGTATAGGAAAGTGAAAGTTGTCAGGAAGGAAGGAATGAAAAGGAGCAGACAATTTTATGGATATAGAACGGCAGATGTGCCGCCGTCTTTGCCTGAAAGCTCGCCAATCGGCGAGTTTTCGCTGTTGTTAAGGAAATTATAATATTTAAGCGTTGCGGATAGCCAGAAGGGAATTGTCCAGCTCCAGGCGCAAGCGGCTATCGTCATAAGCAGGCGCCTTGCGCATTTATTCTGTCCATGACACTAACAGTCTATATGCAAGCGGCTCCATTCGACAAAAATAGAAGAGATTTGTTTCACGGATAGACATTGATTATATAAATGTTCCGCTATACTGACAGAAAGGAGATTACAGGAGGGGGCTGCATGAGAAGGTTCGTCATTTATCTTGTGGAAGAAGAGTTTTGCCACCACTTCTTCGGCAACGAAGACCGATTATACAATTTGTTTTATCAATATGAATTTAAACAGGACATGCAAGCATATAACGTTGTCAAAAGGCAGGTCCAATATATTACACGGAGGGTCCCGATCCAATTGCTCAAGCATGAAATCGGGTCAAGGATAAAGAGCCGCCCGGACGGACATATTTTGTTGAATACATTCTATATTGACGCGAATGATACGCGGGCGAGCTTATCACTGCACCAGAACTTCTTATTGCTGCGATCAAGCGGAACATATGAAGCGGAAACGATCTTTTTTGAAGCGTTGCGTAAAATAGACTCTTATTTTCTTGCGATTGACTATCATAATAAAAACTATGGATGGCTCAACCCGATAAAACAGCGTAAATTTGTATGAAATTCGACAAAATGGCTCCGACTTATTGTATAATAGGAACGGTTTTAGTACACTTTACAGTAGACAGTTTGAAGGAGGAGCTAGTGTATGTTTTATTACATTCTGGTAGGCGTCCTGGCATTATTGGCCGGGCTTGCTATCGGGTTTTTTATCGCTCGCCAATACATGATGAGCTATCTGAAGAAAAATCCGCCAATCAATGAACAAATGCTTCGTGTGTTACTCATGCAGATGGGACAAAAACCTTCGCAGAAGAAGATTAACCAGATGATGAGAGCCATGAACAATATAAACACAACAAAAAAATAATGTACTGACGGACAGGCACTCATTGGAGTGTCTTTTCCTATATAAGGGCTTATACGCTGGATTTCAACTGCGGCGATGTGTACAATAATAGACGGTAGACATCGTTTCAGTCATATGGACGGCAGAAAGAAGGATATGGAATGAAGATGGATTCGAAACCTGACAAAATGACAATATATGATGTGGAACATATTGATAATCCATGTTTTGTTGACGTTCGTTCGCCGGCGGAATTTGCGGAATATCACATGCCTGGCGCAGTGAACATTCCGATATTCGATAATGGGGAACGGGCCGAAATCGGCACCCTATATAAACAGCGGGGGCGTGAGCCGGCAAAAGAAAGAGGCCTGGAGGTGTTATCTGGAAAATTGCCGATATTTTACGAACGTTTCCAGAACATCATCAGGGAAAACCCTGATTCACCGATTGTCGTCTATTGCTGGAGGGGCGGAATGCGCAGCGGAGCTGTCGTCACTACAATGAATATGATGGAATTGCCGGTTGTTCAGTTAGAAGGCGGCATCAGATCATACCGTAAAAAAACAGTCAGCGAACTGGAAGAGGCAGCAAGTGAACCGAAACCCTTCGTTGTTCTTGAAGGTCATACCGGCACCAGAAAGACAGATGTTTTGCAGGCCCTAAAATCAGAAGGGTACCCGGTCATCGATCTTGAAGGATTGGCACGGCATCGTGGTTCCATTTTTGGCAATATTGGCCTGAATCCAAGCAGCCAGAAGGAATTTGAAGCGAATCTGGCAGCGGAACTGAAACGGTATAAAAGATTTCCTTACTATTTGATTGAAGCTGAAAGCAAACGGATCGGCCCAATCACGCTCCCGGATTTTATCGTTGAAGGGAAAGAAAAAGGCATCAGGGTCAAAGTGGAAATGCCATTTGCCGAAAGAATCAGCAATATCATGCAAACTTATGTAAAAGACGGCTATCTTGATGAATTCAATGAGGCGGCAAGGAAACTGAAAAAGAAACTCAAGCCGCTGGAAGCACAGGAAGAACTGGAACGGAACCTGCTCCATGGGGACTATAGGTCCGTCATCTCGATGCTGCTTGAGTATTATTACGACCCGAGGTATAGCCACGCGTCCGATGGTTATGATACGCCTGTCTTTCCCGTTGCCTTTACAACACTTAATGAAGGAATTGCCAGGGTAAAGGGAGCTCTTGAAGAAATCGAAAGTGAATATGCTCTGGGAAATGAATTATCCGAAATGGAATGACGTTACTAAAGGAGGCCGGGACATAACCAAACTGTCCACCTCTATAGACGAATAATATCATGTTAAGAAAGCCAAAAAAGTAAAAAACCGAACTAACGCGAAACTCTATTTAGAGCTTCGTAACATAGTTCGGATTTTTCTTTGACTAAAATACTTTTGTCCCAGCCTCTTTTTTCTCTAATCAATTAAAGGTTTGCTTGATTTTAACCATATCTGTCACACAACAGTATTGTTTAAGCCGGTTCCCCCTAAGCAAGAGAAAGGATCCCCCTGATGTGTAAGCCGTTCTACTTTCCCGTCTCAGACCATATATTGGCTTCTGATACGGGAAATGGGGGACAGGTTATATGTATGTTATGTTATCCTTGATGCTTTCTCTATTGATGGGATACTCGGCTGCGGAAGACATGGAAATCGATTTGAAGCAAGAACCGGTAACGGTCACGTTTGCGGGTGACATCATGATGGATCGGTCCGTCAGACAGGCAATCGCTGAACATGGTCCGCTTTATCCGTTCACGGAAGTGAGGGAACTGGTCAGCGCTGCTGATTATGCAGTGGCCAATCTTGAAACAGCTGTAACCGGGAGACATGAAAAGTATCCTAAAATGTATAACTTTAAATCAACTCCTGAGGCGCTGGACGGTGTAAAGCAGGCTGGATTTGACCTTGTGACACTGGCGAATAACCATACGATGGATTACGGAATTGACGGGCTGCTGGATACAATGGCTTATGTCAATTCAGCCGGGCTCGCATACATTGGCGCCGGGGTCAACAGCAAAGAGGCATATCAGGACCATTCCGTCCATATAAAAGGGCTGCATATCAAATTTCTAGGAATTTCAAGAGTATTGCCGGCGGGTGATTGGTTTGCAGGGAAAACAAAGCGGGGAATCGCAAGTGCTTATGATTTGGAGCGGGTGCTCTCGGTTGTCAGGAGGGAGAGCCGGAACACGGATTATTTGTTTGTTTATATGCATTGGGGTTATGAACGGAACGATTTTCCGGCTGCATACCAGACGGCTGCGGCCAGGAAGTTGATTGATGCAGGAGCAGACGGCATTATCGGCAGCCATCCCCATGTGCTGCAGGGACTTGAATATTATCAAGGTAAGCCAATCGCCTATTCGCTCGGCAACTTTTTGTTTCCTGACTACGTCAGTGGCAAGACGGCGGAAACGGGCCTGTTGACGATTCGGTTGGACGGAGAAAAAGTAAATGCGGCGTTCAAGCCGTTCCGGATTGTGGATGACCGGATCATTAAATTGTCGCAAGAAGAAGAAAAAATGGCTTTCAACCGTCTGCAGCAACTATCGCCGGCTGTTTCATTTCAGGCCGGGGTAGTGCTGGATAGGAAAACATATGCCGGGGAAATTGCCGATTAATTGATGATTTTGTCACAGAATTGTATCATTGTTTTTTTCGTTTGTTTTGTTAGAATAGGTAGGAGAGATAGAGGATATACGTATAGGGGGATGTTTAATGGCAGATGTGAATATATTTTTAGCTTTTGGCGCCGGCTTTCTTTCGTTTATTTCGCCGTGCTGCCTACCGCTTTATCCTGCCTTTTTAAGTTATATAACAGGGGTGTCCGTGAACGAACTGAAAGAAGATAATGCTATGCTGCAGCGCCGGACACTTTTACACACGATATTCTTTTTGGTCGGTTTCTCGATTATTTTCCTTGTATTAGGCATGTCGACATCACTGGTTGGCCAGCTGTTTGTAAAATACAGCGACTTGATCCGTCAGGTCGGCGCGATTTTAATCGTGTTCTTCGGTTTTGTCATCGTCGGTGTGTTAAAACCTGAATTTTTGATGAAGGATCATAAACTTTCGTTTAAAAATAGGCCATCGGGATATTTTGGCTCCGTATTGATCGGCATCGGTTTCGCCGCGGGATGGACGCCGTGCACGGGACCGATTCTGGCAGCTGTTCTGGCGATGAGCGTCACGAATCCCGGATCGGGAATGATGTATATGATTGCATATACACTCGGCTTTGCAGTGCCGTTTTTGATCATGTCATTTTTCATCGGGCGCATGCAATGGATTAAAAAGCACAATGCAAAAATTGTCCATGCGGGCGGTTATGTGATGATCATCATGGGGATTTTCCTATTCTTCGATTGGATGACCAAAATCAGCTCTTACCTGATTAATGTTTTCGGGGGCTTCACAGGATTTTAATCTGCGAACCGCTATACTATAATTGATTAAGACAGAATAAGCAGCAGCATAAGGAGAGTAGCCATGAGATCAAACGATGTGATTTTAAAAACGACAACTACGACGATTGCTTTTGTAATCCTGGCTTTTTCATTTTATCTTTTTTTGGCTGGCCATAACGCTCCAGGAGGCGGATTCATTGGCGGGCTCATGACAGCAGGTGCACTTGTGCTGATGTATATCAGCTACGGGATGGAGACGATGTCGCGTATCATCAAAGTGAATTTCCGCAGCTTCATACCGATGGGCTTACTGACAGCAGGTCTGACCGGTATGGGTTCTTTCCTTTTTGATGTCCCATTCCTTTCCCAAACATTCGGCCATTTCCATTTGCCTCTTCTTGGCGATGTCGAACTGGCGACAGCCATGTTATTCGATCTTGGGGTGTATTTGACCGTAGTCGGAATTACAATGACGATTATTTTAACGATTGCAGAAGACCAATGATGTAAAGCGAGACGGCCTGTTGCAGGCCGTCTTCTCTTATTACGATGAGAATGCTGAAATGGGGGACGTGTGTTGGCAAGTGTATTAGTTGTGGATGATGTCCAGTTCATGAGGGCCAAGTTGAAGGATATGCTCGTACAGGGCGGGCATGAAGTTCAATGTGAGGCGGAAAACGGCAAAGAAGCCGTTTCCATCTACAAAGACTGCAAGCCTGACCTGGTGATTATGGATGTCACAATGCCGGAAATGAATGGAATAGAAGCACTCAGGGAGATTAAGGTGTTCGACCCGTCTGCCCTCGTCATCATGTGTTCAGCGATGGGTCAGGAAAAACTGGTGATGGAAGCAGTCGAAGCGGGGGCAAAGGACTTTATCATCAAACCATTTGAGGACAGCCGTGTATTGGATGCGATCAACCACATGATCAGGTAAATAGGTAAATCCGGTGTGATAACCACTGTAAGTACGGTATAATGGATAATATCCAGAATTTGAATTAAAAGGGTGAGGAAGTTGCTGATATGGGTCAGCACCATTTTTGCAGCCTTCATGGCGTCATTCATGATTTTTGTACGGATAAAGGCGGCTGAAAGGCCGGTTTCTGCCATAAAATTGATCCTTCCTCCGGTTTTTATGAGCACTGGTTTTTTCATGTTTGCAATACCTTATTTCAGGGTGCCGCCGGCTGAAGGAGCAGAGGCGTTTCTTGTCGGTTCACTTTTTTCAATATTACTGATAAAAACATCCCGCTTCACTGTTTCAGGGAATAAGATATATTTACAAAGGTCGAAGGCATTTGTCTTTTTGCTGATTGGGCTGCTTCTTCTCCGGCTCGTCATGAAAAGTTTTCTCGGCCATTACATTTCCTTCGGTGAAACGAGCGGCCTGTTTTTTATTCTGGCATTCGGCATGATCCTGCCGTGGAGGCTGTCGATGTACCTATCTTACAAAAAGATTAAAAAGCAGTTATATATCAAGGATGGAAACCTGCTCCATCCATAAATAAATGTGCCTGTTTTCAGCAACCGGTCCAGTTAACGGTGAGAAAAGCTATTTTAAGGACGAAATCGCCTATGTTTTCGTCCTTTTCTTTTTCCTGCAGTTTTCCATTCAGCATAACAAATAAGTGACACAGGTTAAATGCTTGTTCTTTTGCTGGAAAGGCTGGGGAAATACATTCTTGCCGGCTGCTCCGCAGAAATCATCCACCCGTTTTAAATTACAAAACAAATAACAACGTCCAGGTGAGAAACCTGGACGTTGTGCTATTTTCATTGTGATCACTTACTGAATTCACTTGCAAATCAGCTGGCGATAGTACGAATTAACATTTTTCTCTTCCAGAACTGTACCCTATACGTTTTTAAAATAAATGCTCATAAGGCACAAGACTAATATGTTTTTCGGTTAATGTTTTTCTCAAAAACTTATGGTCACGTTTCGGGGTCGCCATAATATATCCCCTGATCACATGGTCCTGTTCGATGCGCCGTGCGTTTTCTTGCAGCGCAAGTTCGCCGATCTTACCGGCGATTTTTTGCCTGGCAACATCCCTGAACAACTCGGGCACCGGCAAAACAAGCTCTTCGAGGAAACGTTTCTGCTCATCCGGCCAGAGGTGTTTCGACTGCTCGATATAATATTCCTGCCAGTCCATGATCGATTTTCCGTCTTCTTTCGGAAGTTTTTTCAGAAATTTCCTGAACATGAAGTAACCGCCGATCGCCATCATGACAAAGAGGAAAACAGACCAGAAAGCGATGAAAAGAATAAACCAATCGGACATTTAAAAACCCACTTCCTTTAATCAGCACAATTCATGTTTCATTATACAACTGAAAAAGGCAGCAGACAATCATCAGCAAAAGATAGGATGTTGGAGACAAAGGAAGCAGGTAAAAAATGTTGACAGGAAAAAGGCATTAAAGTATCATAACAAATAATTAACTGAATATTTAGTTCTTATCAAGAGAGGTGGAGGGACTGGCCCGATGAAACCCGGCAACCCGTCAAATGGCTGCATTTGATCAGGTGCCAAATCCTGCAAAGCTTGCTTGCTTTGGAAGATAAGAGAGTCGACTGTGACATATCAGGGCCTCTCTATCAAAGAGAGGCCCTTTTCTTGTATACAGTTTATCAAGTCTGTCCGAGAGCGTACGGGAGTTATTTTGAAAAAATAATGATAACCGAAAAAAGGAGTGTGGGAACATGGAAAAAAGGAATTATCGCATTGAAACGCTTGGCATTCACGGAGGGCTTCAGCCCGATCCTTCGACAGGGGCCCGGTCACTGCCGATCTACCAGTCCAACGCGTTCCAGTTTGAAAACAGCGGACATGCTGCGAACCTGTTCGATTTACAGGAAGAAGGCTATATTTATACGCGGATCGGCAACCCGACAGTTTCAGCGCTCGAACAACGCATGGCTGACCTTGAAGGCGGAGTCGGTGCACTTGCAACAGCGAGCGGTATGTCCGCAATATTGCTTTCTATCCTGAACATAGCGGAATCAGGTGATGAAATCGTATCGGCATCGACCCTGTACGGGGGCACATATAACCTTTTTGCTGTCACACTGCCGAAGTACGGTATTAAGACAAGGTTTGTCGACCCCGAAGACCCGCAAGCTTTCAGAGAAGCTATTAATTCAAACACGAAAGCAATATATGCAGAAACGATCGGCAATCCGGGACTCCACGTGCTTGATATTGAAAAAACATCACAAATTGCCCGTGAAGCGGGACTCCCGCTCATCATCGACAATACATTCGCAACTCCGTATTTGTGCAGGCCGATTGAACACGGTGCAGATATCGTCATCCACTCTGCGACCAAATGGCTTGGCGGAAATGGGACAACGATGGGAGGGGTCATTGTAGACGGCGGGAAATTTGACTGGCAATCCGATAAATTTCCGGAATTCAACCGTCCGGATGAAAGCTATCACGGTCTGACATATGCAAAAGACCTGGGTGAAGAGGCTTATATTTTGAAAGCCAGGGTTCAGATGATGCGTGACCTCGGGCCTGCGATGAGCCCGTTTAATGCTTTCCAGTTATCGCTCGGACTTGAAACGCTGCATGTAAGGATGAAGGAACATGTGAACAATGCGAGGGATTTGGTGAAGTATCTGGAATCGCATCCAGGTGTAGAATGGGTCCTTTATCCGGAACTTGACAGCCATCCTTCCAGGGCGCTGGCAGAGAAATATTTGCCGAAAGGGGCCGGGTCAGTGCTCGTGTTTGGGATTAAAGGAGGACGCGAAGCAGGGGCGAAGGTCATCGACAATGTGAAATTGTGGTCGCATGTCGCGAATGTCGGGGATGCGAAAAGCCTTATCATCCATCCTGCTTCCACCACACATAGGCAGTTGTCGGATGAAGACTTGAAAACGACAGGAGTTACGGAAGATATGATCAGGCTTTCTGTCGGAATAGAACACATTGATGACATAACAGCCGACCTGCAATACGCAATTGAAGAAGCGAATGGATATCGTCCAGTTGAGAAAACTGCACAGCGTTAAATAATGCGGCTCCCTGAAAAGGGGCCTTTTTTTTTGACAGGCTTCATCCTGTATGGATTTTCCGGACAACCGGACAGGAGCGGATATGAATGAAAACGCTTCAAAAAAATTTACAATTGAACGCCATAAACCTTTAAAGTACTGAAGTTGCCGGAATGTAAGCGATTACAATAAAACTGATAAATCAAAATTATCTGAAAAGTTTCGATTTTGCTGTTGACCTCCTTATGAAACCGGCGTATTATTGTCCTCAATCAAACAAATTATCTTCTTCACAAGGCGGATTGAAAACTGTCCCGGCGCTTTCTGATGAAGAACGAAAGGAGTGGTTGTGTGAGCGAGCAATGGATCTATTTAAACGGCCGATTCGTAACGAAAGAACATGCAGTTGTTTCCGTTTATGATCACGGATTTTTATACGGCGACGGGGTGTTCGAAGGCATTCGCATGTATGACGGAAATGTCTTCAGGCTTAATGAGCATCTTGACCGGCTGTATAATTCCGCCCAATCTATCATGTTGAAGATTCCGCATACAAAAGAGGAGATGCAGGCAATTATTATCGAGACCTTGCGGAAAAACGATTTCCGGGATGCTTATATCCGGGTTGTCGTTTCCAGAGGGCCAGGAAACCTCGGCCTTGATCCGTTCCCTTGCCGCAACCCGCAGGTCATTGTCATTGCAGAACAGCTGGCATTGTTTCCGAAAAAGCTTTACGAAACGGGCATTGAGATTGCTACGGTGGCCAGCCGGAGAAACCGGGCGGACGTACTAAGCCCTAAAGTGAAATCACTGAATTATTTGAATAATATCCTTGTGAAAATTGAAGCTCACCTTGCCGGTGTCAGTGAAGCGCTCATGCTGAATGATCAGGGTTATGTAGCCGAAGGCTCGGCCGATAACGTATTCCTCATGAAAGACAGCGTGATAAAGACACCGCCAGGCTATATCGGCGCCCTTGAGGGGATTACACGGAACGCCATTATGGAACTTGCCGCCGAGATGGGCTATACAGTCAAAGAAGAAGTTTTCACAAGACATGATGTATATGTTGCCGACGAAGTGTTTTTAACCGGTACAGCAGCAGAGGTGATTGCCGTTGTTAAAGTTGACGGCCGTGAGATCGGAACCGGAAAACCAGGCCCCCACACGAAAAAGCTTCTGCAGGGCTTTCGGAAAAAGGTAACATTGGACGGAATGAAAGTATACCACCAGGAAAAAGATGTTCAGGCAGGATAGGCGGGATAATTGATGAGAAGCGACATGATTAAAAAAGGAATTGACAGAGCTCCGCACCGCAGCCTTCTGCATGCGGCTGGAGTCAAAACGGAAGATTTGCACAAACCGTTCATCGGCGTATGCAACTCCTATATTGACATCATACCGGGGCATATGCACTTAAATAAATTTGCGGAAGTTGTAAAAGAAGAAATCCGGAAGGCTGGAGGTATTCCGTTCGAATTCAATACAATCGGAGTGGATGACGGCATTGCAATGGGCCATATCGGAATGAGATATTCACTTCCGAGCAGGGAACTCATAGCCGACTCGGCAGAAACAGTCATCAACGCCCACTGGTTCGACGGTGTGTTTTATATTCCGAACTGTGACAAAATCACACCGGGTATGCTGATGGCATCCGTAAGGACCAATGTTCCTTCCGTTTTTGTATCAGGAGGACCGATGGAAGCGGGGCGTTCTGAATCGGGTGAATCGCTTTCCCTCGTTTCCGTATTTGAAGGGGTCGGAGCGCATCAGTCAGGAAGAATGTCACTCGAAGAACTGCAGCAGCTGGAAACGAGTGCCTGTCCGACATGCGGATCATGTTCCGGGATGTTCACCGCAAACTCAATGAACTCCCTTATGGAAATGCTGGGTGTCACACCGCAGGGAAATGCGACTATCGTCGCAACATCCGAAGATCGCAGAAATTTGATCAAATCGGCCGTTTCCCATCTGATGGATCTGGTTGAAAAAGATATCAGGCCGAGGGATATTGTCACAAAAGATGCGATTGATGATGCCTTTGCACTCGATATGGCAATGGGCGGCTCAACAAATACAGTCCTTCACACTCTGGCAATCGCCCATGAAGCGGAAATCGAATATGATTTGAAACGGATTAATGAAGTGGCGAAAAGGGTGCCGTATCTGGCAAAGATCAGCCCGGCATCCGATTATTCGATGGAGGATGTCCACAGGGCAGGCGGCATCAGCGCCATTATAAACGAACTGTGCAAAGTTGAAGGGGCGCTTCATAAAGACAGGATCACCATTTCAGGCAAAACAGTCGAAGAGAATACCTACGGCTGTGAGATTATAGATCCAAATGTCATCAGGACCGTCGATAACCCGTACAGCAAAACGGGAGGCCTCCAGATCCTCTTCGGGAATCTGGCACCGGATGGAGCGGTTATCAAAAAAGGAGCTGTCGATCCATCGATTGAAACCTTCCTCGGCGAGGCTATTGTGTTTGAATCACAGGATGAAGCGCAGGAAGGCATCAATAACGGAACAGTCAAGGAAGGCCACGTCGTCGTCATCCGGTATGAAGGGCCGAAAGGCGGACCGGGAATGCCGGAAATGCTGGCGCCGACTTCGGCGATTGCCGGCAGGGGCCTCGATAAAAAAGTCGCACTGATTACAGACGGCCGGTTCTCCGGGGCTTCAAGGGGAATCTCGATCGGCCACATTTCACCGGAAGCGGCTGAAGGCGGGCCGATCGCATATATCCAAAGCGGTGACCAGATATTAATTGATTTGAATAATGGAAGCCTGCAAGTCATGCTGACACATGATGAACTTGAAGAACGGCGTAAGAACTGGAAAAAGCCCGAACCTAAGATTCAAAAAGGATATCTTGCCCGCTATGCGAAACTGGTCACATCAGCCAGTACCGGCGGGGTCATGAAAATATAGAGTAAAACGCTGAAGAGGAAAAAGCTTCAGGAATCAGGCATTTACCAGAGAGCCCGCACTGCTGGAACCGGGCGATGCCTCCTGCGGCGACATCACCTCGGAGTGCTGTTCCGAAAACGGAGTGAGTAGGAACAGCCGGGTATGTAAAACCCGTTATCAACCGGACAGTGACTGCTGTTCAAGAGGCGGCATTTGTAAAAATGCTGCAAAACAGGGTGGTACCGTGAAAGCAATGCCTTTTCACCCCTGTGCACCGATTGTTTCATGTGCGCGGGGTGGAAAGGTATTTTTAATGAAAAAAATCATATACGGGAGGTAAAAGAATGCGGGCGAGAGTTAAACCGAAGACGGAAAATGTAAGTGGAGCCGATGTCCTCATCAGGGCACTTGAAGAGGAAAAGACGGACGTCATATTTGGCTATCCAGGCGGTGCTGTCCTGCCGATTTATGATTCTCTTTATCACAGCGGGTTCAAGCATATTCTCGCTAGGCATGAACAGGGGGCGATTCACGCGGCAGAAGGCTATGCGAGGGTTTCCGGGAAACCGGGTGTCGTCATTGCGACCTCGGGGCCAGGCGCAACAAACCTTGTGACCGGTATTGCTGATGCCATGATGGACTCACTGCCACTTGTCATATTTACCGGCCAGGTGGCAGCTGATGTTATCGGGACAGATGCATTTCAGGAATCGGACGTGATGGGTATAACGATGCCGATCACCAAACATAACTATCAAGTCAGGAATGCCGAAGATTTGCCGCGCATCGTGAAGGAGGCCTTTCACATCGCTTCAACAGGAAGACCTGGCCCCGTTCTGGTCGATATACCGAAAAACATATCAGCAGGGAAAGCGGAAGCACATTTTGACGCAGAAGTTAACTTGCCGGGATACCAGCCGACAACCGCACCAAACATTCTTCAGATAAAAAAGCTGTTTGACGCACTTGAGAACGCAAAAAGGCCAGTCATCCTGGCAGGGGCAGGCGTTATCCATGCGAAAGCATCCGGGGAATTACTGGCCTTTGCCGAGAAGATGCAAGTCCCGGTAGTGAACACCCTGCTCGGGCTCGGTTCCTTCCCGGCCAACCATCCGCTCCATTTCGGAATGGGCGGGATGCACGGGACATATACGGCAAACATGGCATTATCAACATGTGATTTGCTCATAAATATCGGGGCACGGTTCGATGACAGGCTGACCGGGAATTTAAAGCATTTCGCACCGGAAGCGACTGTCGCCCATATCGATATCGACCCAGCCGAAATCGGAAAAAATGTACCGACAGCCATTCCGATTGTCGCTGACGCCAGAGAAGCATTGAAAGAATTGGCATCAGGTTCAGGAAACAGACCGGAAAAAGAAGAGTGGCTCCTCCAGTTGGATGAAATGAGAAAAAACTATCCACTATGGTATACAAAGGAAACCGGAAAATTCGCTCCACAGGCACTCGTCGAAATGATTTGCAAGGCGACAGAAGGTGAGGCCATCGTGACGACTGATGTAGGCCAGCACCAGATGTGGGCGGCCCAATATTACAGATTCGACCGTCCGAACAGATGGGTTACGTCAGGCGGGCTCGGGACGATGGGATTCGGTTTTCCGGCAGCCATCGGCGCGCAGCTGGCTGAACCTGATAAAACGGTTGTTGCGATCGTCGGTGATGCCGGATTCCAGATGACACTCCAGGAGCTTTCTTTACTGAAAGAGCTCAACCTGCCTGTCAAAGTCATCATCGTCAATAACCAGTCACTCGGGATGGTGAGACAATGGCAGCAAACCTTTTATGAAGAGCGTTATTCCGAATCGCTGATGCCGGTGCAGCCGGACTTTGTTAGACTTGCAGAGGCTTATGGATTAACAGGAATAAAGCTTGAACAAGAAGATGAAGCCGCGGCTGTTTTCCATGAAATTCTGAATAACAACGAACCGGTTCTGATTGATTGCAGAGTCAACAGTGAAGAAAATGTCTACCCGATGGTGGCTCCGGGCAAAGGACTTCATGAAATGATCGGGGTGAAACCATGAAACGGATCATAATCGCGACTGTCAACAACCAGAGCGGTGTCCTGAACAGAATCACCGGAATGTTCACTAAAAGGCAGTTCAATATTGAAAGCATAACCGTCGGGCCAAGTGAGACGGCCGGCATATCGAAAATGACTTTCGTCGTCCATGTTGATGATAAAAATCAGCTGGAACAGCTCGTCAAGCAGCTGAATAAACAAATCGATGTTTTAAAGGTAAATGACATAACCGACCAGGCCATCGTGGCGAGGGAGCTGGCACTCATCAAAGTGATCAGCAACGGGCAGGTAAGGAGCGAGCTTCAGGGTATCATCGAACCGTTCCGGGCTTCAGTCATCGATGTTTCAAGAGACAGCATGACCGTCCAGGTGACCGGGGACTCGGATAAAATCGAGGCATTGATCGACCTGCTCAGGCCGTACGGAATCAAGGAGCTGGCACGTACCGGCATCACCGCATTCTCACGCGGGACCCAGAAGCAAGTGACCAATATCCAGCAGTATTCGTTAACAAAATAAAAAATATAAAAAGGCGGGATGGAAAATGACAAAAATGTATTATCAACATGAAATCAATGAAGAAAGCTTGAAGGGCAAGAAAGTTGCGGTTGTAGGCTATGGCTCCCAGGGTCATGCCCATGCTATGAACCTCAGGGAAAGCGGGTTCGATGTCGTGGTGGGACTGAGAAAAGGCGGTTCCTGGAACAAGGCGGAAGAGGATGGATTCACGGTCAAAACAGTAAGTGAGGCAAGTGAAGAAGCTGATGTGATCATGGTGCTGCTGCCGGATGAATATCAGCCGTCAGTGTATAAGAAAGAAATCGAACCATTCCTTAACCAGGGGGATGCACTTGTGTTCGCTCACGGGTTCAACATCCATTTCAATCAAGTGGTGCCGCCGGCCGATGTCGATGTCTTCCTTGTCGCTCCGAAAGGACCGGGCCACCTTGTCCGCAGGACATATGAACAGGGCGCGGGCGTACCGGCATTGATCGCCGTCCATCAGGATTACAGCGGCCAGGCGAAAGAACTCGCCCTTGCATACTCAAAAGGAATCGGCGCGGCGCGCGCCGGCATCATCGAAACGACCTTCCAGGAGGAAACAGAGACGGACTTGTTCGGTGAGCAGGCTGTCCTGTGCGGCGGACTGACATCCCTTGTGAAATCGGGGTTTGAAACATTGACAGAAGCTGGGTACCAGCCGGAGGTCGCATACTTCGAATGTCTCCATGAATTGAAATTGATCGTCGATCTTATGTATGAAGGCGGCATCAAGGGCATGAGGTATTCCATCTCAGATACCGCCCAATGGGGTGATTTCGTTTCCGGCCCAAGGGTCGTCAATGAGGAGACGAAGGCACGCATGAAAGAGGTGCTGGAGGATATCCAGACAGGCAAGTTCGCCAAAGGATGGATTCTTGAAAACCAGGCCAACCGCCCTGAATTCAATGCCCGCAACCAGAAAGAACAGCAGCATCAAATCGAGGTTGTCGGGGAAAAGCTCCGTGATATGATGCCGTTTGTCAATAACAGGTCTGAGAAAAAGGAAGTGGCGGCCGTTGCGAAAAATTAACATTTTCGATACAACATTGCGGGACGGGGAGCAATCGGCGGGTGTCAATTTGAATACCCTCGAAAAGCTGGAGATTGCCAGGCAGCTTGAGAGACTCGGAGTCGACATCATCGAGGCGGGGTTTCCAGCCGCCTCCCCGGGGGACTTCGATGCGGTAAAACAAATCGCCCAAATCGTAAAAGATTCATCCGTAACCGGCCTGGCAAGGACGAATCACCAGGATATCGATGCGGCCTGGGGTGCCCTGAAAGATTCAGAGGAACCGAGATTGCATGTTTTCATCGCCACTTCTCCTGTCCATATGACATATAAATTGAAGAAAACACCCGACCAGGTGCTTGAAGCTGCAGTGGAAGCTGTCAAATATGCAAAAAAGAAATTCCCGGTTGTCCAGTGGTCTGCTGAAGATGCCTGCCGGACGGATCGGGCCTTCCTCGCCAAAATCGTCCAGGAAGTGATCCAGGCGGGGGCGGATGTCATTAACATACCGGACACTGTCGGTTACAGAAGCCCGGAGGAATACGGAGAACTCTTCAGCTTCCTGAAAGAAAATGTACTTTCGGCCGATAAGGTGCAGTTCTCCGCCCATTGCCATGATGATCTTGGGATGGCAACCGCCAATTCCCTTGCTGCGATTGAAAACGGTGCAGACCAGGTTGAAGGCACCCTGAACGGCATCGGAGAGCGGGCCGGAAATGCCGCTCTCGAAGAAATCGCAGTCGCCCTTTATA
This sequence comes from Bacillus marinisedimentorum, assembly GCF_001644195.2. Taxonomy (NCBI): domain Bacteria; kingdom Bacillati; phylum Bacillota; class Bacilli; order Caryophanales; family Bacillaceae; genus Bacillus; species Bacillus marinisedimentorum. The sequence continues at coordinate 148,027 of NZ_LWBL02000030.1, forward strand.
TAAGAAAAGATCATTACAAGGCTGAAACAGGGCTGAACCTGGCCGAAATCAAACGGACCAGCCAGCTGATCAGCAAGCTGACCGGAATGATTGTACCTGCCAATAAAGCTGTCGTCGGCAATAACGCCTATGCTCATGAATCCGGCATTCACCAGGACGGCGTGCTGAAAGAGAAAACGACCTATGAAATCATAACACCTGAACTTGTCGGTTTTGCCTCCAACAGGCTTGTTCTCGGAAAACATTCCGGCCGTCACGCATTTAAACAAAAAGCGCAGGAACTCGGCTTTGAACTGCTGCCTGATACGCTTGATGAAGCATTCCGTGCCTTCAAGTCGCTTGCAGATAAGAAAAAGGAGATCTCAGATGATGATCTGTTTGCCATTCTGACAGACAAACAAACCGAGGACGCTGAAGAAACCCATTATGTTCTGAAAAGCATCCAGGTCCAGTATGGTACAGAAAATATCCCGACTGCCACCATTTCAGTCACAGCGCCTGACGGGGAAAGCATATTCGAAGCAGCCACCGGCTCTGGAAGCGTTGAAGCGATTTATAACACAATTGAAAGGGTGATCGGCGGCAAGCCGAAGCTGAACGATTATAAAATCCATTCAGTCGGCGGCGGCCGGGACGCACTGGCAGAGGTTTACGTGAATGTCACCTATGCCGGCAAAACTTCAAGCGGCAGAGGAACCGCACAGGATGTCCTTGAAGCCTCGGCGCGCGCCTATCTGAATGCCGTTAACCGGGTATTGTCACAAAACAGCCAGTCAGAAAAAAAGGAAGCTTACTTATAAGGAGGGCATCAATATGAAAAAGAAGATTGCAGTACTGCCGGGAGACGGCATCGGAAAAGAAGTCGCTGCCGGAGCAGTGCGTGTCCTCAAAGCGATTGCCGAGAGGTACGGCCATGAATTCATGTTCACGGAAGCGGCGGTGGGCGGGGATGCGATCGACCGTTTCGGCACTCCGCTTCCTGATGAAACACTTAATATGTGCAAACAAAGCGACGGCATTCTCCTTGGTGCTGTCGGCGGCCCCAAATGGGATCGTCTCCCTTCACATGAACGGCCGGAACGCGGCTTGCTCGGACTGAGAAAATCGCTTGGTCTTTTTGCAAACATCCGTCCGGTCCAATCGTTTACAAGCACCGTCCAGGCGTCACCTTTGAAACGTGAAATCGTCGATGGCGTTGATCTTATCATTGTAAGGGAATTGACTGGCGGCCTTTATTTCGGCAAGCCGAGTGAACGACGCGGAAGCCGGTCCGAGATCGTCGTTGACACGCTTCAATACGGCCGGGAAGAAATCGAGCGCATCGTTGAAAAAGGTTTTTCACTGGCACAGGACCGCAAAAAGAAGCTGACATCAGTTGACAAAGCCAACGTACTCGAATCAAGCCGGATGTGGCGTGAAATCGTTGATGAAAAAGCCAAACAGTATCCGGACGTGGAAGTCGAACATATGCTTGTCGATGCAGCGGCTATGAAACTGATCCACAATCCGAAACACTTTGATGTCTTAGTGACGGAAAACATGTTCGGAGATATTTTAAGCGATGAAGCCTCCATGCTGACAGGTTCTCTCGGCATGCTGCCGTCAGCAAGCCTGGCGTCAGCCGGACCGGCGCTTTATGAACCTGTACACGGGTCCGCACCTGACATCGCCGGACATAACAAAGCGAACCCGCTTGCTATGATCCTGTCGGCAGCCATGATGCTCCGCCTTTCCTTCGGCATGACGGAAGAAGCGGACGCAATCGAACGGGCTGTCCAGGAAGTGCTTGAATCCGGCTATCATACTGAAGATGTGAACACCGGATCAGGCTGCATTGTCGGAACGAAACGGATGGTTGACCAGGTCATTTACCAGCTGGAAGACGATGATGCAATTGCCGGCATTCTGGCAGCCTATGCATAACGGCTGTTTTGAACGTTTGTAAAGAGGGGGAATTGAAATGACGCCGAAAACGATCATCGAAAAAGTGTGGGAAAACCATACCGTTTCTTCTGAAGAAGGAAAACCGGATTTAGTATATATTGATCTGCACCTTGTGCATGAGGTCACATCCCCGCAGGCATTCGCGGGTTTGCGGCTGAAAAACAGAAAGGTCAGGCGCCCTGATTTGACGTTTGCGACAATGGACCATAACGTGCCGACAACAAACAGGGACCAGATTACAGACGAAACAGCCAAAAAGCAAATAAACGCTCTTGCAGAAAATTGCCGGCAATTCGGAATACCGATTGCCGGTATGGGCCACCCAGACCAGGGGATCGTCCACGTGATCGGTCCTGATCTCGGGCTGACGCAGCCTGGCAAAACGATTGTTTGCGGGGACAGCCATACATCGACCCATGGGGCATTCGGCGCCCTTGCGTTCGGAATCGGCACATCGGAAGTCGAGCATGTCCTGGCAACGCAAACCCTCTGGCAAAAGAAACCGAAGACGATGGAAGTCCGGATTGACGGAAGCCTTAAACCCGGTGTCGAAGCGAAGGATGTCATTCTCGCTTTCATCGGAAAATACGGTGTCCATGCCGGCACAGGCCATATCATTGAATATACCGGTGAAGCCGTTGAAAACATGACAATGGAAGAGCGGATGACCCTGTGCAACATGTCGATTGAAGCCGGGGCGAAAGCGGGACTGATCAGTCCGGATGACAAAACGTTCGAATATCTGAAAGGCCGCAAATATGCTCCTGCGAACGGTGATTTTGACAAAGCGGTTGAATACTGGAAAACCTTGAAAACCGATTCCGGGGCTGTATATGATAAAACACTGGTCCTTCCTGCAGAAGAAATCGACCCTCAGGTAAGCTGGGGAACGAATCCCGGCATGACCGTTCCGGTAAGCGGAAATGTTCCTGAACTTGATTCATATAAAACGAAAGCAGAACGGGAAAGCGCCGAGCGTGCTATGGCCTATATGGATTTGAAGCCGGGACAGCCGATCACCGACATAAAAGTTGACTATGTATTCATCGGTTCTTGTACGAATTCCAGGCTAAGCGATCTGCAAAAAGCCGCAGAAGTCGTAATTGGGAGGAGAGTCCACGAGGGTGTCAGGGCAATTATCGTTCCCGGCTCTTTTAAAGTGAAACTGGAAGCGGAAAAGGCGGGCCTTGATGTGATTTTCAAAAAAGCAGGTTTCGAATGGCGTGAAGCCGGCTGCAGCATGTGCCTTGCAATGAATGATGACGTTGTTCCACCTGGAAAGCGATGTGCGTCAACTTCTAACCGCAACTTTGAAGGGCGGCAGGGCAACGGTGCACGTACCCATCTTGTCAGTCCGGCCATGGCCGCTGCCGCAGCTGTATACGGGCATTTTGCTGATGTGCGGAATTATGAAGCGGCATTATCGTAAGAAGGAGGGCAGAAGATGGAAAAATTCAAGGAACATACGGGTAACACCTTTCCATTGGACCGTTCCAATGTGGATACAGACCAGATCATCCCAAAACAATTTTTGAAAAGAATCGAGCGGACCGGATTCGGCGAGTTCCTATTCTTTCACTGGCGCTTTGATGAAGAAGGCAGTTTGAGAGATGATTTCTCATTGAATGATCCGGAATACAGCGATGCTTCGATCTTGATCGGCGGAGATAACTTCGGCTGCGGCTCATCAAGGGAGCATGCACCGTGGTCCCTCGGTGATTTCGGATTCAAGGTGATCATTGCGCCGAGTTTTGCTGATATCTTTTACAACAACTGTGTGAAAAACGGCATTCTGCCGGTTGTGCTGGCTGAAAAAGAAATGGATCAGCTGATGGAAAAAGCAGCCAATCCGCCATACAAACTGACGGTGGATCTTGAAAACCAGCATGTTACAGACGGCGATTCCTTCTCGGCCTCTTTCACGATAGATGAGCATTGGAAAAACATGCTCCTGAACGGCTGGGATGAAATCGGCTTGACGCTTAGAATGGAAGAACAAATCAAAGAGTATGAACGAAAACATTTGCTGAAAGGGTGAAGTGCCTTGGGAATTGCTATGAAACAATCAATGTCATTGAAAGTCTTGAAACGATAATCGATTATGTCCATCGGACTCCGCTGAAACAATCACGGACCATCAATTCGATTTCAGGGTCTGACGTTTTTCTTAAAATGGAAAACATGCAAAAAACCGGTTCCTTCAAGTTAAGGGGCGCACTGAATAAAGTTCTTCACTTGTCGGAGCTTGAAGCTGCCAAAGGGATTATCGCCGCATCTGCGGGCAATCATGCCCAGGGTGTCGCTTACGCAGCTTACAAGCGCGGAATAAAAGCAAAAATTTTTATGCCTGTCCATACACCGGAAAGCAAAGTGAATGCAACGAAGACTTACGGCGCCGAAGTTATCCTGACAGGTGAAACGTTCCAGGAGGCGTATGAAGCGGCCGACCTTGAGCAGCGGGAAAAGGCGGCAACATTCGTGCATCCGTTTGATGATCCGCTTGTCATGGCGGGACAGGGCACGGCTGTACTGGAAATGATGCAGCAGACGAGCGGGCTTGATGCCGTTTTGGTCCCTGTCGGCGGTGGCGGCCTCATTGCCGGAACAGCAGCGGCTGTCAAACAGTTTTCGCCTTCCACAAAGGTGATCGGGGTGCAAACAGCTGCCGTGCCTGCACTCTATAACCGCTTCAAAGGAAAGCCTGACCGTTCCTACAAATCTGCCCAATCAATTGCTGAAGGCATCCTTGTCAAACAGCCGGGACGCCTTACCTATCCGGTGATCAAGCAGCTTGTTGACGAGATGGTGACCGTAACTGAAGCAGAAATTGCGTATGCGATGGTCCTGATGCTCGAACGTGAAAAAACATTTGTGGAAGGAGCCGGTGCAGCTGCACTCGCTGCACTGCTTTGCAAGAGACTTGGACTTGAAAACAAACGGGTGGGCGTGATGATCAGCGGCGGAAATGCTGACATGGTTAAATTCCCGATGCTGAAAAGCATGGCTGAAGAGGCTGAACCCAGACGTGAGATAAGCTGAGAAAACGGCGTAACTGCCGTTTTCTCTTTTGTCTGTGTTGAAAAAAGTTTACATAATAATATTATTATAAACAATATCATCTGGTTCTCCCCTCATGTTATGAAAGGATAACTGCTCGCATAAAGTGAAAAAGATGGCATTTATCTATGGAATAGGGGGAAGCTTATGGACACTTTTGTACGCAAGGCTGTTTTTGAACACCGTTTCTGGCTTCAGGTTCTCGGCGATCATTGCCGGTTTATATTCCAATCACTGGGCCCTGCAGAAACGGATGAAATCGAGCAGGCGCAAACATTAATGGAGGAATTTGACTCTCTTTATCAAAAAATCGACCGGGCAAGAAGCATCGGGCAAGTGAATGATGTGACAAAAGCTGCTGTCCGGGAAGCCGGCAAACTCTACAGTTATAAAAGAGAGCTACTGAAAAAACAGCTGCTAAAAGAAATTACATTCCACCTTTCACCTACCTTTGTGAACCATATGCTTAATGAACTTGAAGAATATTTACGGATACTCGAATTTTTGGAGAAAGGCAAGCAGCCGGAAGATGCTCACCCTGTTCACCATCATTTACTCTGGCTCCTTGATGCAAGCGGGCATGCCGGTGCAATTGAATGTTCCCTTGACCCTGCAGAGAAGCAGCTGATTCATAAAAGCAAACACTTTAAAAAGGATTTTGAAGGTTTCTATTTAAAAGCTGTGGAAATGGCAGGCTACTTAAGATCATCATTTCATGAATTTCCGGCCCTGCACGCTTTCAATGAAGAAGTCACACTGGAGATGAAAATTTTCCAGGTCTTTTTGGAAGAACTGGAAGAAATGGAAGTGAACAAAGAAGTGTTATCGACATTCTCGGCACTTATGGCAGATCATATGTTCAGGGAAGAGTGTTATTATTTAATCAAGCTTTCGGAAACAGACAATGTCTCTGCGCCGGAATGCGATCCTGGTCATCCTCGCACAAAATAGCGTGTTGAATGACGGTCAAGTTCCAGAATAGGCTGCTTCCATTTTCACAGAAACATTTATTCAAGGCTGCTATAAGTGAATAAGCTTGAACGGGAAGTCAACCTCAGAGCCGTATCCTCTCTGGGGTTTTTGGTGCTGTATAGGCTGTGTATCCAAATGTGTTATCTTATCTTTTCTCCTCATTCATTATACTGCTTACTAATAAGTAGGGTGTTTTTATGCTGCGGCAGGTTTTTGCCTGTCCATTTGGGGAAAAGTTTATTACTGTGTCAAATCCGCAACTTTAAAAATCATTGATTAAAAAAGGACAGTGTGATAAACAAAGAGAAAGGAGCGGACCCATGAAGAAAATGGTCTGTTTCGGTGACAGCATCACCGCCAGGGAAAAGGCAGAAGACGGTAGATTGCGCTTGACACCAAGGCTCCGGAAAGAGTTTCCCGAATGGAAAGTCTTGAATAGGGGGGTGCCGGGGAACACGACAAGGGACGCATCCCGGCGCTTCGAAAAAGATGTGTTAAAAGAAAACCCCGATCTTGTCACAATTTTATTCGGAGCAAATGATTCAGCCACCCACAGGCTGGTGCCGCTTAATGAATACCGTAAAAACCTAATGCACTTCACAGCAGAAATCGGGTCCGGCAAAGTGCTGCTTATCAGTCCGGCACCGGTCGTTGAAAAAAAGCAGCCCAACCGTTCAAATGCCAGATTACTGGAATACCGAAATGCTGTAATGGATACTGCCCGTAAAAAAGGAGCGGCGTTTTTGGATCTTCATATGATTATGACAGAGGAGGATTATGGCCAGTTTCTCGTTGAGGACGGGCTCCATTTTAATGAAAAAGGCTACCGGTTTTTGAGTGGGCTTGTCAGTGAAGCGGTCATTAACTGGCAAATTGATCAATATGAACAGGATCAGGCCAATGACAGAAGGTTTTCCGGAAAATTAGCGGGTATGCTTAAAAGCTTTTTTTGAGCACCGGATCCTTTTTCGATTTATCTTTTAAAAGGAGGGGGTACCGAAAATGGAGCAGAAGAAAGTAATGATAGAATTTTGCATGCAATGAAATTATGCGCCAAAAGCTGCGAGTTTCGCAGAAAAATTATTTGAAGAGTACCGTTCAGACATCACTATAGAACTGATTCCTGGTTCCGGCGGAGCTTTCGAAATTTTTGTGAACGGCAAACAGATCCATTCCAAACTTAAGTCGAAAGAATATCCTGAATTCCTGGAAATAAAGGCAAAAATAGATGCAAGTTGAGAGATGGGCCTGCAATTGAGCAGGCTGTTTTTTAGCATGAAATATCGGAACTTTCAATAAATTGTAACGAATGGGCCTTTGCTGTCATTCTTCAACGCATGTTCTCATGCTAAAATAAAAACAGGGGGAGCAGTCCGGAAGGGGAGGAGAAAGGTGACTCAAGGTCTTGAGCTGGACATGGAAGTGGTGAGGAAAGTCCTTGATTTTTCAGTCTTTCGAATGATGGATGATGACCAGGCCCTCAAGTGGTTCACAGAACACCATGGCATGGGCTTTTTCCATTATTCCGAAAACCTCTATGAAGTATGGCGGGATGTTGTCGGCCGCCTGAATGAAGTGGGTTTTACTGTCCGTATTGAGCAGGGCCCAAATGGAGCACTGGCAGAAGTCATCCATCCGGAAGGAAAATACGAAATGATCTCGGCAGCTGGAATATCCGCCCCGGAGGCGATCAGCCTTGCTGCCCTGGAACTTGTCAAATTCTACCCGGACATTTTGAAAATCAGGTCTGTTTCCCATTAAAAACCGCATGAGAATAGCATTGTGGACAGTTGTGGATAAAAAAAGCTGTCCTTATTTTTTTGATATATTTTAACTTGTATATACAATTTATTTGTATATACAAGTTAATTAGCCACAAAAAATAGTTACGCACAGGGGTGTTGATAACTGTTCTTTAAAAAGTATGATTGTGGATTATCGCTCCATGAGTTCTGGGAAATAATCTGAAAAGTAAAGAAAATCCAATAAATTGGCTGTCGGTTTTTCCAGAAATTTGATAAACTAAACCCATGCGATGTGATCCCGCACGTTTGTCAGTTTGTATGTCTTGCTTTTCTTAAACTGGAATACTCCGGAAGGGAAGTGGAAAAATGCCGTACAGGAAACTGCCTGATCAGATGAGGGACGAGCTGGAAAGGGAATTCATGGCACTGAATGTCATGATGGAACACAAATCACTGAGCCGTATGGATGCTGCGGAGATTGCGTTTGACAGGAAACTCTATATAATTTGCACGTTTTTAGATCAATGTAAAGATGATGATTACATACGTTTCAGAGAAAAAATAAAAAGTGACTTTAATTCGTATACAGCTATACAGAATGAGGAAGCAGTACCGATTAAATAAATAAAATGTGAGGCAGAACCCTATTGGTATCTGCCCCTTTTTTGGTTTTAGATATGCATTGGCTCTGTTATACGCTAGTGTTGATTTCCGTTGCAGGTACTCGCTTTCACGCAAGGGCACAAGTGCGACATCTGTTCCTGCTTCCCTTCGGTCGCACTCACAGTGTCTTCTTTGCCGCGGGGCGGGCGGTGAGCCTCCTCGTCGCTCCGCTCCTGCGGGGTCTCACCTGTCCCGCTAGTCCCGATGGAGTCTCGCACCTTCCACTACAATCAACTAGTGTAAAAAATCAACATTGAGCTTTAACACAGCCTATACATTAAAAAACCTTCTGCCGACACCGGCAGAAGGTTTGCTATTTCTTAATTATATGTATGGCGGGACCGTGTGGGAATCGAACCCACCAGAGACGGCACGCGCCTCTCAAAAGGTTTTGAAGACCTCGGGGGACACCAGTACCCCAGCCGGCCCCATCAGATGTTGTTAAATCAAGGTGTTTGGACATATACCACACGGTTTCTTATAAAAGTACCAAAGGGTTTTGTCTACCTATCACAGTATTTAATTCTATATTTAATTATAATAAAATGCAAATAAAAGTTGTGACTATAATGTGATGATATACGTGATGCACTGGAATGATGTAAACAAATAGAACAACACATTAATTTTACATCTTTTCAATAAGCCTTTGTATATCAAGGCATACAGCGTTTTTATAAATTTTTTAGTTAGTTGCCTATTAGGGAAGGAGAGAACGACCAAACTACCGTTTTAGAACATCTAAATGAATTAACTTTTTGCCGACAAAGCCTATTATATCAATGTCTGTAACGTTTTTAATTTTTATAGAGATAATCGCCTATTAGGGGAAAGGTATGATTCTCGAGTAATAGAACATATCATTAAATTAACGTATTTACAATAAACCCTTACAATATCAATGGTTATAGCACTCTTTTGGAGTATAGAGATAATCGTCTATAAGGGGAGGGAGATTCCGTGTGAGTTGCATATGATAAAATCAGCGTTTTCATTACAAACCCTGTTAAATTAACGTTTATAGCACTTTTACGCTTTAAATAGATAATCGCCTATTAGGGATGGAAAAGTAAACGTCATAAAAATGGACAAATAGAACATTTTATTAAATCGGTATTATCTTTAACAAACCCTTATATACCAACACTTCAAGCGTTTTAGAATGGATATTTAGTTAATCGCCTATTAGGGAGGGTAATAGTACTTTAAATAAAATAACCATTTTAAACTGAATGGGTGTAACGCTTTAAAAATGCTTTTTCAATTGAATAATCAATCTTATATCTGCAATTAATGTGAATCCAGACCACAGAAATGTAGATATAATAAAGGTTTTTTACTCTTACTTCTCAATGGTCTACAAAGGGAAGAAAATGTCCAAGTTAAGGAAATATTTTAATTCCCTGTGTATAAACCTTTTGAAAATATTTCACAAAAACACAACTGTTAGAAACGTACATGTTTCGGGGTTATATCGGCTCTTTTACTAGATATAAACCTAAAGGAAAGTTAACAAGCGTGTATATTTAGAAAAATGCCAAACCCCTTGATATGACTGGGTTTGTAGCACTTTCGGTAAAATGGTACTTATGAAGGGAGTGTAAAATTTAAAAACCGCTCAAAAATGACATGAACTTTCCGATGAACACACCTCCATCCCTTGATGCATAAGGGTTCGTATTCTCGATAAGTGGAAGGGTACTTTACCATTTAGAAAAACGCTACAACCACTGTCACTGTTGGGCTGTGGGATTTATCGGTTCAACGGTACTTATGGAAGGGATGTTTTGAAATAGAAAAATCCTGTACCTGTTCTGGCACAAGCGATTCAGCGATTTTGGGAAAATGGTACTTATGAAGAGAGTATAAAAATAAATCCATGTGAAGTTTTAGAAACTCACCTTCAACC
>NZ_LWBL02000031.1 GCF_001644195.2 Bacillus marinisedimentorum
GTTGGTACATATGGGCTTATTCTGATTTTGGATTTTTGGTACTTATGGAAGGATATAAAAAACGTTTGTTTGATTCTTAAAAACGCCAAACTACCTGTCACTATTGATCTCATGGAATCAGATGGAAAACTGTACTTATGATAAGAATAAAAAAGTAGAAGTTTAGAAAAACGCCAAATCCCTTGATATGACAAGGTTTATCGCACCTTTGGGAAAATGGTACTTATGAAGGGAGTATAAAATTTATAAAACGCTCAAAAATGACATAAACTTTCCGATGAACATATCTCCATCCCTTGATACATAAGGGTTCGTATTCTCGGTAAGTGGAGGGAGTGACCACTAATAGAAAAACGCTGCAACCACTGTCATTATTGGGCTGTGGGATTTATCGGTTCAACGGTACTTATGGAAGGGATGTTTTGAAATAGAAAAATCCTGTACCTGTTCTGGCACAAGCGATTCAGCGATTTTGGGAAAACGGTACTTATGGAAGGATGTAAATTAAGACAGTTTAGAAATACACCTTCAACC
>NZ_LWBL02000032.1 GCF_001644195.2 Bacillus marinisedimentorum
ATTGGTATGTATGGGCTTATTCGGATTTTGGATTTTTGGTACTTATGGAGGGAACATAAAAAGTTAATAAGCGTTTGTTTGATTCTTAAAAACGCCAAACTACCCGTCACTATTGATCTCATGGATTCAGGTGTAAAACTGTACTTATGAAGAGATATAAAAAGAAATTGTTATAAAATAGAAAAGCGCCAAACCCCTTGATACGACTAGCCGGAATCAAATAGCGGAAAAATTGTACTTATGAAGGAGAGTAAATTTCATTGAGTGTCATACCATGACATTGAATGAAGGGTATTCCCTTCACCTTTAAGTTTGATTCGAGTGTCATACATTTTTAACCTCCATTTTTCTTTTGAGAGTGGGCTATACGCCTACTCTTCTTTTTTTGCTCATATTTTTTAAGTTGGGGGTGTTTACTATGGACTTATCTACAATTCCAATGGAGTTAGTTGTATCACAAGGGATATTTGCGGTTCTATTCGTTTGGCTTTTAGTCGATACAAGAAAGGAATCAAAAGAGCGAGAAAGACAACTAATAACACAAATTGAAAAGCAAAATCAAGCACAAGATAGGATTGTCCAGGCGATTGAACGCCTAGAGAATCAAATTACAAGTTTAAAGGAGGTTAAATAATGGCAGAGGTAACAAGTCAAGCATATCAAGATTTAAGGGATTACATTCAAGCGAATTGGCAGTATATCGAACTGCAAGACGACACAGGAAATCCAGTTTTAAGGTTATCTCCTGCGAATAGTCGTGTAAGTTGGATTCACAATGCAGGGGAACAAACTCTTAAACTCCAAGTAGTTGTAAAAGGTAGTGATACTGACATTACAGCACCACAAACCTTTGCTGCAAGTGCTATCTTTAATGTGGCAACTGGCGGGAGTGCTTACAGTGTTGAATCATTTACTCCATTTACTTTTGAGAGTGATCAAGATGAATTGACAGTGGTTCATTCTATTCAAGTACCACAAGTAGTATAGGGTGATTTATAATGCCTATTTTAATAAGTACACCAGAAGATTTAGATAGTATCCGTAATAATCGTTCAGGTGATTACGAGTTAACTAATGATATTGATATGGGTAATTTCGGCAGTTTTACGCCGATAGGAACATCATATAGCAGTACATTTAGCGGAAGTTTTGACGGAAAAGGTTATAAGATTAAAAATATACAAATAGGTGATCACCCTTATTCCAGCATATTCGGTTACGTCAAAAGTGCCAATATAAAAAATGTTGGTGTAGTAGATGCAATTGTAGAGGCAGATACTAATAATTCCATTGGTACGCTTATAGGATATTTAAATAATATTGATAGTGCTTATAAAATAGACACTTGTTATTCTTCTGGTTCTGTTTCTGGACAATATCATGTCGGCGGTCTTATTGGGCAAATTTATGCTGGAGATGTTAATAACTGTTATTCTACTGCAACCGTTAATTCTTTAGGGCGTGCGGGTGGATTATCAGGGCATATTGTTACAGGAACTATAAGTAATTGTTATTCTACTGGACAAGTAACAGGTGATTCGTATGTCGGCGGTTTGGTTGGTAGTAAATCCAATGGGATTACAAATAATTCATATTGGGATATAGAAACAAGCGGTCAAACAACTTCATCAGGTGGAACAGGCAAGACAACCGCCGAAATGAAAACTCAATCTACTTATACAGGTTGGGATTTAACAAACACATGGGCTATTAACGGTGACTATCCTTATTTACAAGTGTTTGGTGTTCCTGATGCACCTGCAAAGATTGGACAGGTAACAGTTAATTCATTCACCTTACCTATCCAATCAAACATATCCAAGAGTTTAAAGTCAGTCCGAGAAACAAAAACCTTCCTGAATACTATTCAGACAGTTTCAGACAAGTTTTCAGCGACTTTAAGGGAGGTCAGGACTTATACCATTCCGATTGAAACAGCCGTTGAAAAGTCCAATAAAACAGTCAGAAGGGCAAATGAAAATGTTAATACATTTATTAGTCCGATTGCTGCAAGTGTGGAACGAAAAAGCAAAACATTCCATAACTTACTGGCGAATATTGAGCCGATTGCCGGAAATGTAAATGTATCCTTCCCTATCAGTAATAATATGATAACTGGCTATGCTTATGTGGTTGAGAATCCTTCTTCAATCGAAATGAAGGAGAATCAATCTAATACATATCAGATTCACAATCCTTCCTATGTGGAGGTGATTTCATAATGCCCTATCAAGGCGATACTGTAAGGTTTAAATGTCATTTTAAGTCATTTAGCGGACAGGCAGTTGATCCCACTGATGTTACTTTGACTATCTACGATGATACCGAAGCACAAATTGAACAGTTTGTTTTATCGGACAGCGACAAGGAAAGTGTCGGTGTCTATTTTTATGATTATGTCCTACCCGATGACAAACCCGAAATTATTTTCGAGTTTCGAGGGTTACATAATAACAAGCCGATTCTCGTAAGGGATACGGTGAGTATCAAATTTAATTAATCATTAAAAGGAGGTTAGAAAATTGGCAGAAGAAACATTTAGTCAAGAGCAAGTAGATGATTTAGTCCAGCAAGAGAGGCAGAAGTGGGAAACGGAAGTATTACAGCCGATTCAAACTGAAAGGGATGACTTGCTGCAATACAAACCGAAGGAAAAAACTGAAGAAGAAAAAGCACTTGAAACGAAACACCAAGAATTGTTTCAAAGAGAGGTGCAACTTGAATTGAAATCAGCCGGACTTGATAAGTTTGCTGATTTTTTTAGTGTCGAAAAGGTTGAGGACTTAAAGCCAAAGATTGAACAATTTCAGGATATTATGACTGAAATGAAAAATGAAATGAAAATTGAAATGGGCTATAAGCCAGACAATCACAAGCAACAAGATCAATACTCAAAATTTGAACAGGACAAGAATACAACTGGAATGATTTCATCTAAACTTGCAAATTTGTTTAAGTAAAAAACTAAAATTAAAGGAGATTGATATATTATGTTTACATCTGATAACTTTACCAATGCTGAAAAGATTAGTCTATCTCGGGAAATCGCTATTATCGGGGTGCAATCCACTCCCCTTACTTCTATGTTGATGGCAAAAGGGAATATTGAGAAAGCTCTTTCCACTGTCTACACATGGAGAGCAAAAACACTTGATCAAACTGATGATATTTCTGCTACTGAAGGTGCTGATACTACTGAGTTTTTCGAGAGCTCAAGGGCTGAACTCAGCAACCTTCTTCAAATCTTTAAGAAAGGTGCTAGTGTTTCCGGTACTTCAATCGCAATGAAGCGTAATCAGTTGGCAGAAGAAGTATCTGACCGACTGCTTGAACTTAAAATTAACATGGAGAAGAAATTTATTAACGGTGTTAAAAATGATGGTTCTGCCACTCCTTTCATCCGACAAATGGGCGGTTTGATTTCATGGGCAGACGCTTCAAATGCCGTAAATGTAACTGGTTCTGTCACAGAAGATAATGTTAAACAAGTAATGCGTAACCTTTGGAATCAGGATATTGCTGAAGGTGAATACTATGCCCTTGTAAATGCTGACATCAAAGAGCAAATTGATACTATCTATAAGGATCGCTACAACTACCAACATAAGACAAACTCTTTCGGTCTTGTAGTTGATTCTATCGAAACTAACTATGGTGTACTTAACTTTGTACTATCTAAGCATGTACCAGTTGATAAGATGGTTACATTTAATGATGCATATGTTAACCTTGCTTATCTTCGTGAGCCAGGATTCGAGCCACTTGCTAAAACTGGCGATAGTGTTAAAGGTCATGTAATTGCCGAAGCTACACTAAAAGTTGCTTCACCTAAAGGTGTAGGAGTAATGACAGTAACACAAGCATAATCCTATACATATTAAACAAGATGGGGGTACTGCCAAAAGGCGGTATCCTCTTCTTTTTTACTCATAAATTTTAAGAATGGAGGTTTTAGGATGAAATGAATATCAAGGATGAATACCTGCTTAAACGCCGGAAAAAGAAAATCACAATGCAGGAACTTGCTGGTTTTATTGGTTGCTCACAGTCATTAATCAGCCGTTACGAAACAGGCGATTGCTCAATGTCAGATAAAAAAATAGAGAGATACCGTTTTTATATTGATTCAAAAAAATAATCGAAAAATGGAGGTGAAAAAGTGGATGACCGACTCAACATAACCACTTCCTTCTTTTAATCGAAGTAATAATTTTTTGAGGATTAAAAGGAGGAAGGCAACTGTTTGCAATAACAGTTGTATCATTTAGGGCTTTACCATAGAAGGAAAGTGGGAGAGTTATTCTTTCACTTTGTAACATGAACAAATATTATAAAGATCAATGTCCTACATGGGCTGAAAATACGCAATTGGAACATGATTTAATTTTAGGTGACGACAGTGACAGTTTACTAACCAGTAACTTATTAACTGATATGACAAACGGTAAATGGGATATTAATTACTTTTACGACTTTCAGGACTTTTACCGTCATAAGAAAACAGAATTACCGCTTATTGGTGTGGATATGGCTTTCAGCAAGAATGTCCGTTGTTTTGATAACCATGTAAGTAAAAAATTCAGTCACAGTCAATACAACAAGTATTGTATGAACATGAATCTTTACAAGAATATTAGCACCGAAAATTATTATAAAAAATATCCATTTTCCACACTCATGATGGTAATGAGTTACTATAATATTCCGCTGCCAGACAGTCAAATCGGTAAAGAAATCATACTTGCAATTGATTCAGCGTTTAAAGGACATTACACATATAAAGAGCATTTCAAAAAAATACATACAGATTGGCTTACTTCACTAGGATTCGATAGTTTGGTGGATACACTAAACAACAGAAACCCTAATTATTTTTATGAACTGCAAAAACATTTTGGATTGAATGAAAAGATTTACATAGATGCTGAAGGTCACTTACAAACCGGAATTGATTTAGAGGGTATTCAAAATCATCTTGACTGGAAACTTGAGTTACCTTTACAACAATTTAAGTTAATCAAAGAATGTGTTCGTGAAGGTCACAGGATTGGACAAAAGTATATACCGGATAAATCAGAGTTGGTATCGTTGGCATTTACAAGTAAAAATTATGTTTCTTATACACATAGAGGATAGGGGGCTTTCCCTATCCTTATTTATTTCTAGGAGGAAAAATCATGAAAAACTATTTCTTTTGCTATTCAAAACGTGTTTCGGACTTTTTGGCCAGTAAAGGTATTCAATTTATCACAGTGGCGATTGAACCAAAAACAAAAAAGATGTTTTCTCTATATGAAATCAATGAGGAACTTCAAAAGGCACTAGATCAATACAAACAGTAATCAGATTAAAAATAATAAATCCAATAAACTTTAAAATAAATTCGGGGGTTTTAAAATGAAATTTGAAGAGTTAAGTAAGATTTTGGAGTTTAATCAAGAGTATGAAAATGATGTGTTCATTCCCAACGAAATATTTTCAGATTTAAAGAAGTACATCAAGAAAAGTCCACATATTCCGTTTGCTTATGCTTATTACTACTTAACCAACTGGCTTTATCGCTTTACAAAATACACACAAACGGCAACCATTATTGATGTTAAATTTATTAAAAAGGTATTAGGTTACAGTCCAACCTATCCAGAGGTTAACTATCTCATTAAAAATAAAGGGTTGCTGCAAGAAATGGGATACATCTATTCGTCAAACGATATACCTCTTGTATGGACATTTGACGGGGATGAATTAAACTTTGACTGCATTAGTGATTTAGACGATACAGATAAAAACCTTTCAAAAATGCACTTTGAGAAGTATGGCAAAAATTATAAGATTAAAGTTCCGGTAAAAGGATTGTGGAGAACAGAGGAATCAACTGATATTGATGTATTAGATGGAACATTCTTTGATGTCAGAAACACACACATGATACCTTTTGAAGTGTTTGTTTATTGCATGACAAATAAAAATATTGGTGTTTCAGGTTTCTATATTTACAGTTACCTGAAGCAGAAGAATGATATGTTTAACGGTTATGATGTATCAGTTGAAGGATTATCACAGGAAAGCGGAATACCTGTCAGAACAATAAACAGGATTTTGGACAACTTGAAGAAATACAAACTTATCTCTTTCCACATAAATCAAGAATTTGTCATTGGCTTGAAGCGTGAGGAACGCTTAGCGAATACATATTACACAAATGATTTTATTCAGTTTAGTGATACGCCAGTGGATTATATCACAAGGCGAGTTATTAGCGAAATCACATATTTTAAGCGAAAGAAAGAAGAAGAAAAATTGAAAGAAATGGTAGAGGAAGGAATGGATTTACTACCTTCTAAAGCACAAGCATAAAAGTATAGGAAATGGCACTACATATAATATAACAATAATAATAAATTTAAATTTTAAGTAAGTTTATTAATTATTTCTATTTATATTAAATATAGTGCCAAAACCTATACTTTTTAAAAGTTGTTTATGGACTGATAATTTCAGTCCTTTTTTGTATTCTCAAATTTAATCCAGGAGGAATGAAAAATGAAAGAATCAATTAATA
>NZ_LWBL02000033.1 GCF_001644195.2 Bacillus marinisedimentorum
CTTATGCGTACGCCGCTAAGCGGCGCCTTGCGCTTTTGTTCTTGTTATAGCAAGGATTACTAAGTTTTTGGAAAATGGATGTATTTAACTGAATCGAATACCTGCAGCGGAAAGAAACGGGTAAGCTAGAATAGCCTGTGACTATATTCATTAAACATTTTATTCCATTAAAGGGGGCTATAGTTGAAGCTGAATAAACGGAGTTCACTAAAAACTTCTGCATTTTTTTATCTTACCGCAAATAAAAAAACGATCCGTACTGGATCGTTTTTACTCTTTTCCATGATTAAGCATTGATCATTTTCGCTAGACGTGATTTTTGGCGAGCGGCTGCATTCTTAGCGATAATGTTCTTTTGTGCTGCTTTATCAAGCTCTGAAGTAGCAGTTGCATAAGCAGTTTTTGCTGTATCCATATCATTTTCAGCGACTGCCTGTTCGACTTTCTTGACAGCAGTACGCATTGAAGATTTGATCGCCTGATTGTGGGTACGGCGCTCATCGCTTACTTTTACGCGTTTAATAGCAGATTTAATGTTTGGCATTCCTTTCACCTCCTACAAAAAAACCGAAATACCTATCTTCACGGTTTGCATAGAACACAAAGTATTCTACCAGACGGATTTCTGAAATGCAATACTTCAGAGCGAGGAAGTTATGAAAGTGTTCGTCTGCTGGCATTGCCTTCGAAACCAGGCGAGGGGAACCGGCAAGTAACATTTCGTCACTGGCGGCAATTGTCCGGAAATTTGCGAATGAAGCAATAAAACTGGCGAGTAATCACGGTCTGAATTTAACCAGTAACCGGTAGTAAAGTGCTGCAAAAAAATGGTTTTTTAGCTGAACGAGTATGTTTTTAAGTACTCTGCTAGTTTCACGCAAGTACACTGCTTCTTTCCAAAAAACACGGATTATCACGCCAAACAAAAGCCTTTTCATGCCAAATTCCGCAATTCACGCCAGAAACGTGAGGCTTCATCCCAGGCTCGCACGCGCAGACCTCCCCGTTTTTTCAAGCACAATCCCATAACCCGCTTAATCGGCGTTCAAGCCCTCTATAAAACAGTCTTCCCGCTGAAAACCGCTCCAAGTCAAATACTGCTTTCCAAATCCCGCTGTCCCCATTCCCCCCTAAAACGAATGAGAAACACAACAGCAGGCTATCCTAATAATATTGGATTATGCATCAGAATGGAGGAATGCGCTGTGAGTGGACAGCTTGACTTAAGTAAATATCAAGTGAGGACTGACCTTGCTGTTGAAGCCAAAGAGCTTGTAGAAGAACAACAGGGTACAAAGGGCTCCTTGTCAGGTGTGATCGTGAAGGAAAGGGAGGAAGAAGGGGTGAAAATCAGCGATGTGCACATCACTGAGGAAGGCGCTGCCCAAATGGGAAAAAAGGCCGGCCGTTATCTTACCTTTGAAACGCAGGGCATCCGCCGGCAGGATACTGAATTGCAGGCAGCAGTCGAACGGGTTTTTGCATCATCATTCAGCCGGTTCCTGAAAGATCTTGGAATTGAAGAAGAAGCGCGCTGTCTTATCGTCGGTCTCGGCAACTGGAATGTGACTCCTGATGCGCTCGGTCCGATTGCAGTTGAAAATCTGCTGGTGACGAGCCATTTATTTGAGCTGCAGCCTGAAAGTGTGCAGGAAGGGTATCGGCCGGTAAGTGCGATTGCACCGGGAGTAATGGGCATAACCGGCATTGAAACAAGTGATATTATTTTCGGTGTCATCGAAAAAACGAAACCCGATTTTGTCATTGCAATCGATGCCCTTGCTTCCCGGGCCGTTGAACGGGTCAATGCAACCATCCAGGTGTCGGATACCGGAATTCACCCGGGCTCTGGTGTAGGCAACAAACGAAAAGAATTAAGCATGGATACATTGGGCATTCCGGTTATCGCCATCGGCATCCCAACAGTCATTGATGCTGTGACGATCACGAGCGATACAATCGATTTTATTTTAAAGCATTTCGGCCGGGAAACGAAAGATCAAGACCGTCCTTCAAGATCGCTTGCTCCTGCCGGTATGACGTTTGGAGAAAAAAGGGTGCTTACTGAAGAAGATTTGCCGGATGAAGAAAAACGGCAAATGTATATGGGCATCATCGGCAAACTGGGTGATCAGGAAAAACGCCAGCTCATCCATGAAGTGCTGGCGCCGCTCGGCCATAACCTGATGGTGACGCCGAAGGAAGTTGATGTATTCATAGAAGATATGGCGAATGTCATAGCTTCAGGCCTCAATGCCGCTTTGCACAGGAGAGTGGACCAGGATAATACCGGTGAATATACACATTGATCATTGAAAATCCGTTCTACTTTATCCCGCTCTTTCATAAATTGTGGTAGACAAGCCGGAAAGGGTGGGAATATGCGAATGAACCGAATGCCCGGAATCGTTGTAGCGATTGATGGGACAGGCCTTAAAAAGCTGGCCGTGATCTTTACTTTTGCAGTTATAACCATACTTGTACTTGCAGGTATGATCACTTCCATAAAAGAACCGTACCGTGTTTCTTCATCGTCACTGAATGACTTGACAACCCATTTTACCGGCGAGTCCCTCATAAACTTGATTGCGTTTGAAAATGCCTACTTTTCAAGCGGAGTCTCCGGTGAAAAATCGGAACTGGGGTTATCCCAAATGGCGTTTGAAATGATGACAAGCTTCAATCCGGATGATCCGCGGAGTTTGCTCGGAAACGAATTGCCGGGCTTTTCGCTTTTTGACGGGGAAATAATCGTGGCTGGCGAAGGGACAAACTATACGAATATGCCGATTGAATCCTCCGCCCCGCTTGAAGTGCTGCTCGAAGAACGTGAGGCATCAATTGAAGAAGTCGAAGAAACGGCTCCGGAGCCAAACACAAAGACGCCGGCTGCCACGACCAACGGTAAAAAGGTTGTATTCATTTACCATTCTCACACGAGGGAATCGTATTTACCGCACCTGCCGGAAGGCACGCTTGCTGACCATGCTTACCATCCTGAGGTGAACGTCACCCTTGTCGGGGAACGGCTTGCCCGGGAGCTGGAAGCAAGGGGAATAGGAGCACAGGTGAATGACACCGACTTCACGGAAGTCCTTAAGAAAAACGGATGGAAGCACCCAAAATCCTATGATGCATCGCGGCCGGCCGTCGTAGAAGCAATGAAACAAGACGGTGATTTGAAATTTTTCTTTGATATTCACCGGGATTATCTCGGAAAAGACCTTACGACAGTATCGATAAACGGCAAGGAGTACGCCAGGACCTTTTTCGTGATCGGCGGAGAGCATGCCAGGTATGAACAGAACAAGGAGCTTGCTACCGATCTGCACCACGCGATGGAAAAAGCATATCCGGGTTTGAGCAGGGGTGTGACAACGAAAAGCGGCCCGGGGACGAATGGGAAATTCAATCAAGACCTTTCGGATAACTCAATCATTATCGAAATGGGCGGAGTCGGCAACAAGCTTGATGAAGTGTACCGGACAGCCGAAGCGGTCGCAGAAGTATTCAGCGATTATTACTGGGAAGCTGAAAAAACCGGAAAATGACTGGTATGACAAAAATAAAGGAGGACGCGGCCATGGCGAATTTTATGCTCAAAACGCTGTTTATGATATCTGTTTTGCTCGTCGGCGTCCTGATCGGAATGCAGCAGGCTAATGACGGCATGCGGAATATGAAAGGCTTCGAGAATTCTTTTTCAGGAGCCTTTGAAATCTCGGAGGCTGATGACGGGAAAATGGAAGCGGAAGTTCTGGGTCAGTCCATTACCCGGCAGGACCTCCGGGAGAAACAGGAAAAGCTGGAGAAGGCCGAAGCTTTCAACGTATTTTCTTCGATGGGGGCAAAACTGGCCGACGCCGCAGGCACCGCTTTCCGCTGGATGTTCAATGCAATGTCGATGGTGCTCGGCAAACTGCTCGGATTTATCGTTCCGTTTAACTTTTGGACCTGATAAAGGCAACGTCACTTGTAACAGCCCCATACACTTCAAGGCCGTCAACTCAATCGAAGACTGCAGCAAACCCGGAGTGATTTTCGGGTTTTTTATTTTTGGCTTGCAGCGCCGGCGGAGAGCGAACCTGCATCAGGCTGCAACTTGTCTATATCCCGGGCGATGGACAGCTGCCGATTGAACAAAGTTCATACTATTGCTATAATCGAAACTAGTGCAGTTTGCCGATAATGGTAGGAGTGAGATTTATGAATAAAGACGAGAAATTGAAACGACAGGAACGGATCCGCAACTTTTCGATCATCGCTCATATCGATCACGGCAAGTCCACCCTTGCCGACAGGATCCTTGAAAAGACGAGCGCGCTCACCCAGCGCGAAATGAAGGACCAGATGCTTGATGCAATGGACCTTGAGCGTGAACGCGGAATTACGATAAAACTAAATGCGGTCCAATTGACATATAAGTCCAGGGACGGGGAGGAATACATTTTCCATCTGATTGATACCCCGGGGCACGTCGATTTCACATACGAGGTATCACGTAGCCTGGCGGCCTGTGAAGGGGCTGTTCTCGTGGTTGATGCAGCCCAGGGAATCGAAGCCCAGACGCTGGCAAACGTCTACCTGGCCCTCGATAATGACCTTGAAATCTTGCCGGTCATCAATAAAATTGACCTGCCGAGCGCCGATCCCGAACGCGTGCGTCAGGAAGTTGAAGATGTCATCGGCCTCGATGCCTCAGAAGCCGTACTTGCTTCAGCCAAAGCGGGAATCGGCATTGAAGATATTCTCGAACAGGTTGTCGAAAAGGTTCCGCCACCGGCAGGAAATCCTGAGGCACCGCTGCAGGCGATGATCTTTGACTCTCTCTATGATTCATACCGGGGGGTTGTCGCCTATATCAGGATTGTCGAAGGGAGCGTCAAAGTCGGCGACAAGGTCAGGATGATGGCGACCGGAAAAGAATTTGAAGTGACCGAAATCGGTGTTTTCACACCGAAGCCGGTGGCGAAGGACGAACTGACTGTCGGTGATGTCGGATTTTTGACCGCTTCGATTAAAAATGTCGGGGATACCCGGGTCGGGGATACGATAACACATGCGAAGCGTCCTGCAGCTGAACCGCTTCCGGGATATAGAAGGTTGAACCCGATGGTTTACTGCGGTTTGTATCCAATTGATTCAAATAAATACAATGACCTTCGTGAAGCACTTGAACGCCTTGAGCTGAACGATTCTTCGCTTCAATATGAAGCGGAAACATCGCAGGCGCTCGGATTCGGATTCAGGTGCGGTTTTCTCGGCTTGCTTCATATGGAGATCATCCAGGAACGGATCGAGCGGGAATTCGGCATCGATCTGATCACGACTGCTCCAAGTGTTGTTTACACTGTGACGCAGACAGACGGGGAAACCAAACAGGTTGACAATCCATCATTGATGCCGGACCCCCAGGTTATTGAAAAAATTGAAGAGCCGTATGTAAAAGCAACGGTCATGGTCCCGAATGACTATGTCGGCCAGGTCATGGAACTTTGCCAGGCCAAACGCGGCATTTTCAAGGATATGCAATATCTTGATGAAATAAGGGTCAATATCGTATATGACATTCCGCTGTCCGAAATTGTATACGACTTTTTCGACCAGCTGAAGTCGAGCACGAAAGGCTACGCGTCTTTCGATTATGAGCTCATTGGCTACAAAGAATCGAAACTCGTTAAAATGGAAATCCTTTTGAATGCTGAAAAAATTGATGCCCTGTCTTTCATCGTCCACCGGGATTTTGCTTATGATCGGGGCAAGGTGATAGTCGATAAGCTGAAGGAACTTATTCCGCGCCAGCAGTTTGAAGTTCCTGTCCAGGCTGCGATCGGTAATAAAATTGTGGCCCGCTCAACAATCAAAGCGATGCGCAAAAACGTCCTCGCCAAATGTTACGGCGGTGACATTTCCCGGAAACGGAAGCTTCTCGAAAAGCAGAAAGAAGGGAAAAAGCGCATGAAAATGGTCGGTTCTGTCGAGGTGCCGCAAGAAGCGTTCATGGCTGTACTGAGCATGGATGACAATAAGGACAATAAATAAAGAAAAAGAACCGCAGGACAATGTCTTGCGGTTTTCTTCATCATTTTAAGAAAAGAGTGATCCTTTATGGTGAAAGCCGCCTATATTCATATCCCGTTTTGCGAACAAATTTGCTATTATTGTGATTTCAATAAATTTTACCTTGAAAACCAGCCGGTCGAAGCATACCTTGATGCGCTCCAGCGGGAAGTAGAGGCAACGCTGCGGCAGCATCCGCACGATGAGCTGAAGACGATTTTTATCGGCGGCGGAACACCAACTTCGCTCAGCGCCACTCAGCTTGAAAACCTGTTGGAGGGCCTCAACAGAACTCTTATTTACAGCCCGCAAGAAATGGAGTTTACGGTGGAGGCGAATCCCGGCGATCTTACAATGGATAAGCTCACTCTCATGAAAAACATGGGTGTGAACAGATTGAGCCTCGGTGTCCAGACATTCCATGACCCACTCCTCGAGAAGATTGGAAGGACCCACCGCTCCAAAGAGGCGCTGCAGGCCGTCGAGGACGCCAAAAAAGCCGGCTACAGCAATATTTCAATCGACCTGATGTACGGTCTGCCCGGCCAGACAATGGCGATGTTCGAGGAAAGCATCGTTACCGCTGGAAGCCTTGACATTCAGCATGTCTCCAGTTATTCGCTGCAAGTTGAGCCGAAAACGGTTTTCTATAACTTGATGCGCGCCGGTAAACTATCCCTGCCTCCGGAAGATACCGAAGCGGATATGTATGAAACACTGATGGAAAGGATGGCGGGGCTGGGTTTCTTCCAATACGAAATCAGCAATTTTGCGAAAAAAGGCTTTGAAAGCCGCCACAATCTAACCTACTGGGCGAATGAAGAATACTACGGTTTCGGTGCGGGCGCACACAGCTACCTAGGCGGTAAAAGGAAAGCGAACGCAGGCCCGCTGAACCACTACCTTCAATTTGTGAACGAAAAAGGGACGGCATATATTGAAGAGCATACTGTCACCGAACAGGAAAAAATGGAGGAAGAGCTGTTCCTTGGATTGCGCAGGGCGGCGGGCATCAGAGCTGATACGTTTTTATCCAAATACGGACGGCCTGTGAATGACGTGTTCGGGAGGGAGCTGGACGATCTTGCCGGCAGGGGTCTCATTAAGCAAACTGAAGAAGGGTATACGCTTACGAAAGAAGGAAGACTGCTCGGCAATGAAGTGTTCCAGGCGTTTCTAAAATGACCGTTTCTGTTCTTTTTCAGGATAGCGAATCAAACCGTTGACAATCTCCTTTTTCTTCTGTTAATTTATTATTAGATTTAGCACTCGTCACATTAGAGTGCTAACAGAGGTGATGTGGATGTTAACCGACCGGCAATTGTTAATCCTTCAAGTGATTATTGACGATTTTGTCCGTACAGCCCAGCCAGTGGGATCGCGTTCCATTGCTAAGAAAGAAGAAGTGAGTTACAGTCCGGCAACAATCCGCAATGAAATGGCGGACCTTGAAGACATGGGATTCCTTGAAAAGACTCACAGCTCTTCCGGACGGGTCCCGTCGGAAAAGGGATATCGTTTTTATGTCGATCACCTGATGTCGCCGTTTCAACTGACAAACCCGGAGATCGAACATATCCGCACGCTGTTTAGAGAAAAAATTTATGAACTGGAAAAAGTGGTTCAGCAGTCCGCCCATATTCTTTCGGAACTGACAAACTATACATCTATCGTGCTTGGACCGCAAATGTACGAAACCAAAGTGAAGCAAATCCAAATCATTCCGCTGTCGAGCGAAACGGCCGTCGCAATTATCGTGACGGATACCGGGCATGTGGAAAACCGTACCTTCACTATGCCGCCCGGCATTCATTCGTCAGATATTGAAAAGCTGGTCAATATATTGAATGAGAGGCTAAAGGGTGTTCCGCTTGTCGAACTTCATGATAGGATTTATAAGGAAGTCGCCGGATATTTGAAAAAACATATCCACAACTATGAAAACATCATGGGCATTCTGTCGGATACGTTTTCCGTCCAGCAGGCTGAAAAGCTTTATTTCGGGGGCAAGACAAATATGCTCTCACAGCCTGAATTCAACGATGTTGAAAAAGTGCGGAACCTAATGGCGATGATCGAACAGGAAGATTTGCTTTATCATATGCTGCGTTCCGACAGTAAAAAGGGCATCCATGTTAAAATCGGTCATGAAAATGAACATCAATCCATGCAGGATTGCAGCCTGATTACAGCTACCTATTCGAACGGTTCGGTCGACCTCGGGACAATTGCCATTTTGGGGCCGACAAGGATGGAATATTCGAAAGTCATCAAATTGCTCGATGTATTTTCCCGTGATTTGACAAAGAGGCTGACCACATTGTATCAAAACAGGTAACTTTGGCTATCTTGTATTATCAGGCACGAGCGTGTACCAACGAATATGTTGATCGATTGAAGAGAAAGCAGGAGACCGGAACTCATTCAATTATTCTCCGGCCTGCTTTTCCTTCGTTCATCATACAGCAAGGAAATGCACTCAGTTTCAGGAGGTGAAAGAATGGATAAGGACCGAAACAATGAAATGGAAGACTTGCAGGATACATCTGAAAATGAAAATACTGCAGAAGCGAAAGAAACTGCCCGGCCGGAAGGGGACATCGCGGAAGAAAGTGAAGTTCTTGAGGGAACAGAAAGTGAAGCGGAGGAAACACCATCCGTAGAAATGGCTGAATTGCAGGCTAAACTAAATGAAACGACAAACCGCATGCTCCGCATTCAGGCGGATTTTGACAATCACCGCCGCCGTTCGAAAACGGAAAAGGAGACTGCGGAAAAATATAGAGCCCAGAGTCTGATTACAGATTTGCTTCCTGCTCTCGATAATTTTGAGCGGGCTATGGCTGTGGAAGCTGTTTCAGAGGATGCAAAGTCCCTTATGCAGGGGATGGAAATGGTGTACCGCCAGCTGAATGACGCCCTGGTGAAAGAAGGACTTGAGGAAATTAAAGCAGAGGGAGAACAATTCGACCCGCACTACCACCAGGCAGTGATGCAAGTTCAGGAAGAGGGCTATGAGTCGAATCAGGTGGTTGAACAATTCCAAAAAGGGTATAAACTCAAAGACCGTGTCATCAGGCCGGCAATGGTAAAAGTAAATCAATAACGATTTGTTACATACAGACATTAAAGGAGGATATCAATCATGGGTAAAATCATCGGTATCGACCTTGGTACCACAAACTCTTGCGTTGCTGTTATGGAAGGCGGCGAAGCAAAGGTCATTCCAAATCCGGAAGGCAACCGCACAACACCATCAGCAGTAGCGTTCAAAAACGGCGAACGCCAGACTGGTGAAGTCGCAAAACGTCAGGCGATCACCAATCCGAACACAGTTCTTTCCATTAAACGCCATATGGGTACAGACTATAAAGTTGATGTTGAAGGAAAGGAATATACACCGCAGGAAATTTCTGCGATGATTCTTCAATACTTAAAGTCTTATGCAGAAGATTATCTGGGCGAAGATGTGCAGGAAGCCGTCATTACCGTGCCGGCATATTTCAATGACGCCGAGCGCCAGGCAACAAAGGATGCAGGTAAAATCGCCGGTCTTGATGTGAAACGGATCATCAACGAACCGACGGCTGCTGCTCTTGCCTACGGCCTGGATAAAGAAGACCAGAACGATACGATCCTTGTATTTGACCTTGGCGGCGGAACGTTTGACGTTTCGATCCTTGAACTTGGAGACGGGATTTTCGAAGTTAAGGCGACTGCCGGCGACAACCGCCTCGGCGGCGATGACTTCGACCAGGTCATCATCGATTACCTTGTTGAAGAATTTAAAAAAGAAAACGGCATTGATCTTTCACAGGATAAAATGGCGATGCAGCGCCTCAAGGACGCGGCTGAGAAAGCGAAAAAAGACTTGTCCGGTGTCACTTCTACACAAATTTCCCTGCCGTTCATCACTGCTGACCAATCAGGGCCGAAGCACCTGGAGTTGAACATGACACGTGCGAAGTTTGAAGAACTTTCTTCAGACTTGATCGAAAAAACAATGGGGCCGACACGCCAGGCACTGAAAGACTCGGGGTTGAGCACTTCCGAGATTGACCAGGTCATCTTAGTCGGAGGTTCAACACGCATTCCGGCCGTACAGGAAGCGATCAAAAAGCAAATCGGCAAAGAGCCTCATAAAGGGGTCAATCCGGATGAGGTTGTTGCAATCGGTGCTGCCATCCAGGGCGGTGTCCTTGGCGGTGAAGTGGAAGACGTTGTATTGCTTGATGTCACCCCGCTTTCACTTGGCATCGAAACAATGGGCGGCGTGTTCACGAAATTGATTGAGCGGAACACAACAATCCCGACAAGCAAGTCCCAGGTGTTCTCAACAGCAGCTGACAACCAGACATCCGTTGATATCCATGTCCTGCAAGGGGAACGCCAGATGGCCCAGGACAACAAAACGCTCGGCCGCTTCCAGCTCTCGGATATTCCGCCGGCGCCGCGCGGCATTCCGCAAATCGAAGTCAGCTTCGATATTGATGCGAACGGTATCGTTAATGTAAGTGCGAAAGATAAAGGAACAGGCAAGGAACAGTCCATCACGATCAAGTCTTCTTCCGGCCTTGAAGAGGATGAAATCGAAAAAATGGTGCGTGAAGCCGAGGAAAACGCCGAAGCGGATAAAAAACGCCGTGAGGAAGCGGAACTTCGCAATGAAGCCGACCAGCTCGTCTTCACGACCGATAAGACACTCAAAGACCTTGAAGGCAAGATTGACGAGGGTGAAGTGCAAAAAGCGAATGAAGCCAAGGATGCTTTGAAGCAAGCACTTGAGCAGAATGAAATCGAGCAAATCCGCGAAAAGAAGGACGCTCTTCAGGAGATCGTGCAGCAGCTTTCCACAAAGCTTTATGAAGAAGCTGCCAAAGAGGCCCAGGAAGGCGAAGGCGCGGAGCCGGGCGGACAGCCGGGAGATGACAACGTGGTCGACGCAGAATATGAAGAAGTAGATGACGACCAGGACAAAAAATAATCCTGGCAAACACTCATGAAGGCTGCATCCATGCTGGATTGCAGCATCTACAGGCAAACAGTTTGTCAAAGTCAGGGTATACCTGGCTTTGACTTTTTTCTTGTAAGGAGGCTAAGGGGAACTTCCGATGGCGGAAGCTGGAAATGAAGCTCCCTTGTGAAAGACTCCTCCGCCTCAGCAAAGTTGAAGCAGGAGTAAGGAAATGATAATATTAGCGTTATGTGAATGAATCGGGAGTGGATGAAATGAGTAAACGGGACTATTATGAAGTTCTTGGTGTTGAACAGAATGCCACGAAAGATGAAATAAAAAAGGCTTATCGAAAGCTGGCGCGGAAATACCATCCGGATGTCAGCAAAGAAGAGGACGCCGGGGAAAAATTTAAAGAGGCAAAAGAAGCATATGAAGTTTTGAGCGATGACCAGAAGCGCGCTCAATATGACCAATTCGGCCATGCCGATCCGAATCAGGGCTTCGGCGGCGGTGGTGCTGAATTCGGAGGATTTGGCGATATTTTCGATATGTTTTTCGGCGGCGGTGGACGCCGTCGCGATCCGAATGCACCGCGACAGGGCGCGGACCTTCAATATACGATGTCGCTTGATTTCGAGGAAGCTGTCTTCGGAAAAGAAACCGACATCGAAATTCCGAAAGAAGAAGAATGCCAGACATGCGGCGGCTCAGGCGCCAAACCCGGCACAAAGCCGGAAACATGCAGCCATTGCGGCGGCAGCGGCCAGATGAATGTTGAGCAGAATACTCCGTTCGGCAGGGTAGTCAATCGCCGTATCTGCCAGGTCTGCAGCGGATCCGGGCAGATTGTGAAGGATAAGTGCCGCACATGCGGCGGCGACGGCAAGGTGAATAAACGCAAAAAAATCCATATCAAGATACCTGCAGGCGTTGATGAAGGCCAGCAAATCAGGGTAGCCGGACAGGGTGAGCCTGGTGTTAACGGCGGCCCGGCAGGCGACTTGTATGTCGTTTTCCATATCCGTCCCCATGAATTCTTTCAGCGGGACCGTGATGATATACATGTGGAGATGCCCATCACATTTTCACAGGCAGCACTTGGTGATGATATCGAAGTACCGACAGTCCACGGTAAAGTGAAGCTGAAAGTGCCTGCGGGAACCCAGACCAGCACCAACTTCCGCCTGCGCGGCAAAGGTGTTCCCAATGTCAGGGGATACGGACAGGGCGATCAGCACGTCAAAATCAGGGTGATCACACCGACAAAGCTGACAGCAAAGCAGAAAGAACTGCTTCGTGAATTTGATGAAATCAGCGGCAATGAAGTTCATGACGAACAGCATGACAACTTTTTTTCGAAAGTGAAACGGGCATTCAAAGGCGAATAATGAAATGGAGCTGGTAAATCTATGAAGTGGTCGGAAATAAGCATCCATACAACACAGGAAGCAGTTGAACCTATCTCAAATATCCTTCATGAGGCCGGAGCGAGCGGAGTGGTGATTGAAGACCCGCAAGACCTTGTGAAAGCATGGGATACATCGCTTGGCGAGATTTACCAGTTGAATCCTGATGATTATCCAGAAGAAGGTGTCATTTTAAAAGCATATTTGCCGATCAACAGCTTCCTCGGTGAAACGGTTGAATCAATCAAAGAAGCGATCAATTCATTGCTCGTATATGATATCGATATCGGCCGCAACCGCGTCACAATCAGCGAAGTAAATGAAGAGGAATGGGCGACGGCATGGAAAAAATATTATAAGCCTGTCAAGATATCCGAAAAGATAACGATCACACCGACATGGGAAGACTATAAGCCTGTATCCACAGACGAAATCATCATTGAACTCGACCCTGGGATGGCGTTCGGAACAGGCACACACCCAACGACCGTCATGTGTGTACAGGCGCTTGAACGGACGGTGGGGACCGGTGACATCGTCTATGATGTCGGCACAGGCTCAGGTGTATTAAGCATCGCTGCAGCCAGACTCGGAGCAGGGCATGTTGAGGCGTATGACCTTGATGATGTCGCAGTGAAAAG
The DNA here is from genome assembly GCF_001644195.2 of Bacillus marinisedimentorum. Taxonomy (NCBI): domain Bacteria; kingdom Bacillati; phylum Bacillota; class Bacilli; order Caryophanales; family Bacillaceae; genus Bacillus; species Bacillus marinisedimentorum. The sequence goes on from NZ_LWBL02000033.1 coordinate 13,065, forward strand.
CGCCCGGATAAATGTGAAGCTGAATAAAGTCAGCGAAAAGGTGGATGTAAGCCGCAACAACCTGCTGGAAGGGATTAAAGGAGAGCCGGATATCATTATCGGCAATCTCCTTGCAGAAATCATCATGAAATTCGGCGAAGATGCCTACCGCTTGTTAAAACCGGGCGGCCGCTTCATCACGTCTGGAATTATCAAAGGGAAAAAGCAGGAAATAAAGGATTATCTGGCATCATGCGGTTTTGAAATCGAAGAGACGTTGCAGATGGAAGATTGGATTGCGATCATAGCCAAAAAACAAGCATAAGCAGGTGGACAGGGTGCAGCGATATTTTTTGCAGGAGGAAGCGTTTCAAGGGAAATCTGTCGTGATAACAGGGGAAGACGCCCGCCATATTTCAAGGGTGATGAGGATGAGGCCGGACGATGAAATTTTATGCGTTTCGCCGGGCTCCCGAACCGCCCTTTGTAAAATAGAAGAAATTGAAGCAGAACACGTCAGCGCCCAAATCATCGAGTGGATGGATGAGACAACTGAATTGCCTGTATCCGTTACAATCGCACAGGGCATTCCGAAAGCGGATAAACTGGAAATGATTGTCCAGAAGGGGACTGAACTAGGGGCTTCGGCTTTCATTCCGTTTCAGGCGGGACGGTCTATCGTCAAATGGGATGAAAAAAAGGCTGGAAAGAAAGTGGACCGGCTGAAAAAAATCGGCAAAGAAGCGGCAGAGCAGTCGCATCGCAGTAAAATCCCCGATATTGATGGAATCTTATCATTTAAAGCGTTGCTAGAAACTGCCCAGTCCTTTACAATCAAACTTGCGGCATACGAAGAAGCGGCAAAAGCAGGAGAGCAGCAGGCGCTTACCGCAGCACTTTCGAATGCGAGGCCCGGTGACTCCATTTTGGCCGTCATCGGTCCGGAAGGCGGGCTTACTCCTGAGGAAGCTCTGGAACTTGAGCAAAACGGCTTCATCCTGTGCGGGCTTGGCCCGCGTATCTTACGGACCGAAACGGCTCCGCTCTATCTTCTTTCAGCCGTAAGCTATCAATTAGAGTTAATGAGGTGAGTTTTATGCCGAAAGTGGCATTCCATACACTTGGCTGCAAAGTCAATCACTATGAAACGGAAGCGATTTGGCAGCTGTTCCAGGAAGCCGGATACGAACGGACAGAATTCGAGACGGCAGCGGATGTCTATGTCATCAATACGTGCACTGTAACGAATACAGGCGATAAAAAAAGCCGCCAGGTGATCCGCCGTGCAATCCGAAAAAACCCTGATGCCGTCATCTGTGTAACCGGGTGCTATGCCCAGACTTCTCCGGCAGAAATAATGGCTATTCCGGGTGTAGACGTCGTCGTAGGTACCCAGGATCGTAAAAAAATGCTTGACTACATTGAAAAATATAAAGAAGAACGCCAGCCGATTAACGGTGTCAGCAACATCATGAAAGCAAGAGTTTATGAAGAGCTGGATGTTCCTTCCTTTACCGACAGGACCCGGGCTTCACTTAAAATACAGGAAGGCTGCAACAATTTCTGCACATTTTGCATCATTCCGTGGGCCCGAGGCTTGATGAGATCAAGGGATCCTGAGGAAGTCGTAAAACAGGCGCAGCAGCTAGTCGATGCCGGCTACAAGGAAATCGTCCTTACAGGCATCCATACCGGCGGTTATGGAGAAGATATGAAAGAGTACAACTTCGCCATGCTTCTTGACAGTCTTGACCGGAATGTGGAAGGGCTCAAAAGAATCCGCATTTCGTCCATCGAGGCGAGTCAGATCACGGATGATGTAATCGACGTCCTCAAACGTTCGGATAAAATCGTCCGTCATCTGCATGTGCCGATTCAATCAGCTTCCAATTCCGTATTGAAGCGGATGCGCCGCAAATATACAATGGAAGCTTTTTCGGAGCGTCTTGACCGTCTGCGGGAAGCATTGCCGGGGCTTGCTCTAACATCTGATGTCATTGTTGGTTTCCCGGGAGAAACAGATGAAGAGTTCCAGGAAACATATGATTTCATCAAAAAACACCGCTTCGCTGAACTCCATGTTTTTCCGTATTCCAAGCGGACCGGCACGCCGGCTGCTCGCATGGAAGACCAGGTTGATGAAGAAGTGAAAAACAAACGTGTCCATCAGCTGATCGAACTGTCCAACCAGCTTGCCAAAGAATATGCTTCCACTTTTGAAAACGAAGTCATTGAAGTGATTCCGGAAGAAAAATATAAGGAAGACCCGGAAAGCGGATTATATGAAGGATATACAGATAACTATCTCAAAGTAGTGTTTGAGGCAGACGAGACGATGGTCGGCAAATTAGTGAAAGTGAAATTGACAAAAGCCGGTTATCCATACAACGAAGGCCAATTTGTCAGGGTGCTCGAAGATCCCGGCCAGCAGACTGAACTTTCTGTATGATTAATCGCCCGATTCATGGTGGACCGGGCGTTTGTATTTTTTTGGACGGATCAAACGGGCCGGCAGCCTGCACTGACTGAAACCGTCCGCCTGGTGTAGTATTTTCAAAATGGAAGTGGTATCATAATGGAGGTACGTACAACTTGTTCCACGAAAGGATGAAGGTAAATGAACCTTGCTAAAATGATTGACCACACGGCTTTAAAACCAGATACGACGAAAGATCAGATTGAACAGTTGTGCCATGAAGCAATAGAATACGGATTCATGTCAGTATGTGTGAACCCGGGCTGGGTATATTCATCAGCGGAGCTTTTAAAGGATTCGGATGTTAAGGTTTGTACTGTTATCGGTTTTCCTCTTGGTGCAACAACACCGGAAACGAAAGCTTTCGAGACGAAGGATGCGATCGAAAAAGGTGCGACAGAAGTTGATATGGTCATCAACATCGGTGCATTGAAGGGTAAAGACAATGAGCTTGTAGAACGTGATATCCGTGCGGTTGTTGATGCGGCCAGCGGAAAGGCATTGACAAAAGTCATTATTGAAACAAGCCTGCTTACTGATGAGGAAAAAGTGCGCGCATGCGAACTTTCCGTCAGGGCTGGTGCGGATTTTGTTAAAACATCAACCGGTTTTTCCGGCGGCGGTGCCACAGTGGAAGATATCGCCCTCATGCGCAAAACGGTCGGCCCTGATATCGGCGTAAAGGCATCAGGCGGCGTACGCGGACGGGAAACTGCTCTTGCGCTGATTGAAGCCGGAGCGACACGAATTGGAGCAAGTTCCGGTATTGCCATCGTAGAAGGAGAAACATCGAACAGCGATTACTAAGAAAAGGAGCCGGCAGGCTCCTTTTTGACTGTTAAGGAAATTATAAAATTTTTTGCGTTGTGGATAAAAAGCGAGAAGGGAGTCATCCAGCTCCAGGCGCCAGCGGCTATCGTCATAAGCGGTGATCCCCTCCGGGAGGAAAGAACACCTCCCTGCGGGTAGCCCCCCCGCTTATGCGTACGCCGCTAAGCGGGCGCCTTGCGCTTTTGTTCCATATTAGTCTCTTGATATAAAATATCTGGGGAGGCTGAATCACCTCCCAAAAGGACCGCTGGCCGAAATATATAAATACGAAAAGGCGAAATCGTCCCCGAATAAAATCAAACCCACTTTCAGAGAACTAAAACAAAAACAAAAACACCTGAAACATGCTCTCCCGTGGAATCCGCCCAAAACCAATCCGAACACATGATACTAATAGTCCCCCTCCGGAAAAACCGTTACCAGCATATACCCCCGTTCAGTCAACTTCCATGGACCTTCTCGATCAGCTTTCCAAACGGGCCGGCAAACGGCAGTACCACTGCTGAGGTGACAACATTGATGACAACACTGAGATGGGCGATTTGAGAATCTGGATTGGCGGCAATGGCGGGGAGTATTTCGTTAAGCGTCTTGATGAACGGCAGAAATAGAAGCACACTTAATACGTTCACCCAAATGTGGGCATATGCTGTCAGCTTCGCTTCACGGCTTGAACCCAGACTCGCTAGATAAGCAGTGATGCAAGTGCCTACATTTGTGCCAAGGACGATGGCGATGGCTGCCTGGAGGCTGATTGAACTGCTGTTCATGAACCCCATCACGATTCCGGTCGCGGCAGAACTGGACTGGATTACGGCAGTTAAAAGTGTCCCTAGTCCAACTCCTACAAGAGAAACATCCCCGGCATGCAGAAGGATATCCTGTACGGCCGGTATAGCCGAAAGCGATGGGGCGAGTCGTTCAAATCCCTGCATCGCCGTCAAGATACAGCCCAGGCCGAATATCACTGTGCCGAAATTGAACAAGCCCGCCTTACTGCTTAGCAGCAGGATTGCGCCAATGATAAGCAGGGGAACAACCATTTTCTCAATATTAATGAGGAGCATCTCCGCTGTGAAAGTTGTTCCGATATTTGTACCGAGTATGATGCCGATGGATTGCCTGAATGACAGGTGGCCGGCGGCGATCAGTCCGATAGCCATCACCATGACAGCAGAACTGCTCTGGACGAGGGCGGTAATCAAAGCTCCTGCGGCAAGCCCGTGTACAGGTGTTCTTACTGCTGCAGCCATGACAGTTTGGATCTTCCCCGGTGCAAACTGCTTCAAGCCTGTCCTGAGTACAGCCATACCGCTTAGAAAGATGGTAATGAAAACAGCAAAGAAAGTAACGATTTCAGGCAAAGCCCTCACCCCTTATCCCTATTTATATGGAGGAATGGACAGGGAAATGACAGGCTTAACGCCTGAAAATAATTAAGAAGAAAAGGCTGTTTGACAGTTGACCACTTATACCACTTATATTATAATTGCAAAAGACATGTTTTATAAAAACGTGTCGATGTGAATTGTACTGGATTGTTTCGGAGGGAGGGAAAGTAGAATGTCTAATACCCGTGTGCGTAAGAATGAGTCGCTGGAAGACGCTCTTCGCCGCTTTAAACGCTCCGTTTCCAAAAACGGCACGCTTTCAGAATATCGCAAGCGCGAATTTTATGAGAAGCCAAGCGTTAAGCGCAAGAAAAAATCTGAGGCAGCAAGAAAACGTAAATTCTAAGAGAGGGGCTTCTTCAGGATGACTCTTGTTAACCGGCTGAACGAAGATATGAAACAAGCGATGAAAGCAAAAGATAAAGAAAAATTAACAGTCATTCGCATGCTTAAGTCCTCGCTGCAGAACGAAGCGATCAAGCTGGGAAAAAGCGAGCTGTCAGAAGAGGAAGAACTAACTGTGTTAGGTCGCGAATTAAAGCAGCGAAAAGACTCCCTCCGTGAATTTGAAAAAGCTGGTCGGAATGATCTTGTCGAGAAGACGAACCAGGAAATAGAAATTGTTGAGCTCTACACCCCGGAACAGCTTTCCGATGAAGAACTTGAGGAGATCGTCAAAGAGACGATCGCCGAAACGGGTGCTTCTTCCAAAGCGGATATGGGAAAAGTGATGAGCGCAATCATGCCAAAAGTAAAAGGTAAAGCTGACGGTGCGGTCGTTAACCGCATGGTGCAGCAGAATTTATCATAAAAGCACCGGTTTCCGGTGCTTTTTTTAAATATTGATGTATGTCCATGCGAAATGGAAATACAATATATAATGGAAGTTTCTGTACAAGGGTTAAGATAATGCTTTCTTGCAAAAAAAATGAAACTTCTTTATAAACCTATCGTACTACATAGTGGGGAATTTACCCGGAACTTCAACGTGAAAGGGGGGAAGAAAATGCGAAAGCTCTCCTTCTTTTTGATCGGAGCAGCGATTTTATTGAGTGTTTTTGCCCCTTTTGCACCGCAAGCTGAAGAAAGCGGCGGCCAGGGGACGGTTTATATCGTTCCGCTCGAAAAGACTGTCGAAAAGGGCCTTTATTCCTTTTTGGACAGGGCCATCACCACTGCTGAAGAAAATAACGCCAGCCATATCATATTTGAGATCAATACGCCTGGCGGAGCAGTGGATGCTGCAGCAGACATTGCGAAAAGGATGTCAGAAACGGATATCCCGCTGACAGCGTTCGTGAATCGCAATGCCCTGTCTGCAGGTGCATACATTGCACTAAACGCGGATCAGATCATGATGGTTTCCGGTGCGAAGATGGGTTCAGCTGCGGTCATTACAGGAGACGGGAATGCAGCCGATAAAAAAGCGCAGTCCTACTGGCTTGCTGAAATGAAAAATGCAGCTGAACTGAACGGGCGTGATCCCAAGTATGCAATGGCAATGGCAGATGAAGACATTGACTTGCCTGAACTTGGAGCCGGGAAAGGGGAACTGCTGACCCTTACAGCCAGGCAAGCAATAGAAGTGGGCTATGCTGAGGAGATCGTGGAAAATCGTGACGAACTCCTGAAAACACTCGGTCTTGAAAATGCCAGTGTGGAAGAGATTAATGTCTCGTTCGCAGAGCAAATTGCACGTTTCATCACCCACCCCGTTGTCGTACCGATTTTGCTGTCAATCGGCAGTCTGGGGCTTGTCCTCGAGTTGTATTCACCAGGTTTCGGGATTGCCGGGTCGATGGGCATTATTGCGCTTGTACTGTTTTTTTACGGACATATGGTCGCTGGACTGGCTGGATTTGAAGCTTTGCTGCTTCTTGTGGCTGGAATCATCATGATTGTTGCCGAATTCTTTGTGCCGGGCGGGATTCTTGGAATCATAGGTGTAGGAGCGGTTATCGGCAGTTTCTTTGTTTCCGCTGAAGACATCGGACATATGACGCTGTCAGTTTCAATCGCTCTAGCCGTTACAGCTGTTGCTTCCATTTTATTCTTCAGATTGTTCGGTTTTAAGAGCGGAGTTTTTAAAAAAATCATTCTCTCTGATGCAACAAGGACAGAACAGGGTTATGTTTCGAGTAAAACGAGGCTTGACCTCATCGGGAAAGAAGGAACAGCGCTGACGCCGCTTCGTCCTTCCGGGACCGGCGTTTTTGATGATGAGAGAATTGATGTCGTCAGCGAAGGCGGCTTCATCGCTTCCGGACGGCCGGTAAAGATTGTCAAAACAGAAGGTTCAAGAGTAATCGTCAGAGAAATCAACAGACCTGCAGCAGACAAATCTAAGTCTGAGCAGTAATTTAAGGAGGAAATTATTAATGGATGCCAGTTTACTAACCCCCATTTTATTGATCGGTTTTATTTTAATTTTACTTGCCGTTCTTTTTACTTTTGTGCCGGTAACGCTCTGGATATCAGCATTGGCTGCCGGAGTGCGCGTCAGCATTTTCACGCTTATCGGGATGCGGCTCCGCCGGGTTATCCCGAATCGTGTCATCAATCCCTTGATCAAAGCGTACAAAGCAGGTCTTGATGTGAACACCAACCAGCTGGAGAGTCACTATCTCGCCGGCGGTAATGTTGACAGGGTCGTGAATGCTTTGATTGCAGCCCATCGTGCCAACATTGAGCTAAGTTTCGAGCGGACAGCAGCAATCGACCTTGCTGGCCGTGATGTTCTGGAAGCTGTCCAGATGAGTGTAAACCCTAAAGTCATTGAAACTCCGTTCATCGCTGGTGTGGCAATGGATGGTATTGAAGTGAAAGCGAAAGCCCGAATCACAGTACGCGCCAACATTGACAGGCTGGTCGGGGGAGCAGGAGAAGATACGGTCATCGCCCGTGTCGGTGAAGGGATTGTATCCACAATCGGCTCAAGCAATGACCACAAAAAAGTTCTTGAAAATCCCGATATGATTTCGCAGACTGTGCTGTCAAAAGGTCTTGATGCCGGAACAGCTTTTGAAATCCTCTCCATTGATATTGCTGATATCGATATCGGCAAAAACATCGGCGCCGTCCTCCAAACAGACCAGGCGGAAGCGGATAAGAACATCGCCCAGGCGAAAGCAGAAGAACGCAGGGCCATGGCCGTTGCCCAGGAGCAGGAAATGCGTGCGCGTGTCCAGGAAATGCAGGCGAAAGTGGTCGAAGCCGAAGCACAGGTGCCGCTCGCTATGGCAGAAGCACTTCGTTCTGGAAACATGGGCGTAATGGATTATATGAATTTGAAAAACATCGACGCAGATACGGGTATGCGTGAATCAATCGGAAAAATGCAAGATGAGAGCGAAGAGGACGAGAGATAATGTAAGGGGGTTTCACCCATGAATATCGAATCTTTGCTGACTTTCATTTTTGATAACTTTTTCCTCTTTCTTATCATCGGTGGAATATACAGTTTCCTGAAACGTCTTGGTGAAGAGGGAAATAAGCAGGAAAGACCGCCGGTCCAAAGGCAAAGGGAAAACCGGGAGCCTCGTCCGGATTCTCCATACTTCGAGCCGGAAACCGGGGAAGCAGAACCGGATAACAGGCAAAGGGACAGGGCGCCTGCAGAGCAAACTTATCAAACTGCACAAAATAACTTGCACCAGCAATATAAGGATCTCGTGAGCCAAAAGGAAATAAATGACAGTGGAAGGGTGCGCAAGCCTGCCAAACCTGGCCTGCCTAAGAAACAGGCGATTCGCAGCCATCCGGGCCACATTAATAAAGAAAGAGCGGCGGAAGGGGTGGTCTGGGCTGAAATCTTAAGCCCGCCCCGTTCGAAACGCCCCATCAATCCGCGGATGAAAAGATGAGCCGATTTACGGCTCATCTTTTTTTTGTCCGAAATCCCATTATCCGATCAGGCAGCCCGCGTGGAAAAGGGTTTAGTGTAAGTGGTGATAGAAGCGAAGCCTTTTTCATACATATGAAATGAAGGGGGTTCGTGCATGGCAAAATGGGGACAGCGGATAAAACGTTGGATGACAAACAAGATGGAACTTCCTGCGGATGTAGTCATGGACCTGCCCAGAATCACCATGATCGGTCAGCTGCACATATACATTGAAAATCATCGGGGTGTCCTGTTGTTTTCGGAAAATGAATTGAGGCTCCTTTTGAAACAGGGACAGCTGCTCATTAAAGGCAGGCAATTTGTTTTAAAGAATATATTACCGGAGGAAATCCTCCTCGAAGGCCAGATTGACCAGGTGTACTTTTTGAATGATGAAAAATAGATGGGATGGGAACGCTATGAAAAACCAGTGGATTCATTATTTTACAGGTTACATTACTGTGGAAATCAGGGGAACAGGGGCAGAACGTTTCCTGAACCGCTGCATGCGGGAAGGCATTTACATATGGAATGTGAAGCGCCTTGATGAATCGGTCCTCACCGGGAAAGTGCGCCTTGAGGATGTCAGCCGGTTAAGGAACACTGTCCGCAGCAGCGGCTGCAAGCTGTCCTTCAAATCGAGACACGGCCTGCCTTTCTTTATGCGGCGTATTTTTTCAAATACCGGAATTGCGGCCGGCGGCCTGTTTTTTCTTATCATATTCGCATTGCTTTCAAATATGGTATGGGGAATCGAAATTGAGGGAGCTGATCCGCAAACGGAGCACCACCTCAGAAACGTGCTCAAGGAAAACGGTATAGAAAAAGGCTCCTTCCATTTTAACATGCCGGATAACGACGAGATTCAGACACTGGTCATGAGCAAGATGGAGAACATAACCTGGATAGGCGTCCGCTTGAATGGGACGACCTATCATCTGCAAGTCGTACAGAAAGAACAGCCGGAAGAGGATGAACAGACCGGCAGGAAGCATCTTGTGGCGGCCCGAAAAGCTGTTGTCCGTGACTTATTTGTCGAGCAGGGACAGGCGCAAGTGGAAGTCAATGACTTTGTGGATCGGGGCCAGCTCCTCGTTTCAGGCATCATTGGCAGCGAGGATCACAATAAAGTAGTCGGAGCAAAGGGTGAAGTTCTGGGGGAAACGTGGTATAAATCCAGAGTATCGATTCCGCTTGAGACGACGTTCAATGTTTTGACAGGCGAACACATTAAGAAATGGCGTTTGGAAGCCGGTTCCTTTAGGTTTCCCGTCTGGGGTTTTTGGAAAAAGCATGAATTTGCGCAATATGAAGCAGAATCGACGGTCCGCCCCCTTTATTTTTTTAAGATTAAACTCCCTTTGAACATCGCGTATACAACTATCTATGAAACAGAATCAGTTACTCGAACGTATACACTGCAGGAAGCGAAGAATAAAGCCATTCAGGCCGCTGAAGATGAACTGATGCAAAAGCTGGAAAAAGAGGCTATAATAAAGGATGAAAAGGTTTTACAATTGGGAAAACAAGATGGTAAAGTGAATGTAATCATTCATTTTACCGTGATTGAGAATATTGTGCGAGAACAAACCATTAATCAAGGAGATTGAGGAATGCCGGAAAATCTGAAAACAATGAACATCGAATTAGAACATCCTAACGAAGCCATGGCGCTCTTCGGTGCCAATGATGCGAACCTTAAGCAGATTGAAGACAAGCTGAAGGTTTCCATTGTAACGAGGGGAGAATCTGTCAGGGCTACCGGAGAAGAGGACAAAGTTCAACTTGTTGAAAAAATATTGATGGCATTGATTGATATTATCCGCCGCGGCATCACGATAGGCGAACGGGATGTCATATATGCAATCCAGCTCGCTGAGAAAGGGTTGCTGGAACAGCTGCCTGACCTTTATGAAGAAGAAATCACCAAAACGGCAAGAGGGAAATCCATCCGCATTAAAACACTGGGGCAGCGCAACTATATAAATGCTATCAAGAAAAATGACCTCGTTTTCGGAATCGGCCCAGCAGGCACCGGGAAGACATATCTGGCGGTGGTCATGGCGGTGGCGGCTTTGAAAAACGGTTATGTGAAACGCATTATTTTAACACGCCCTGCAGTTGAAGCAGGTGAGAGCCTCGGATTCCTTCCGGGAGATCTCAAGGAAAAAGTCGACCCTTACTTGCGTCCGCTATATGACGCACTACATGATGTGCTTGGCGTTGAGCATACGGTCCGGCTTATTGAGCGCGGAACCATCGAAATTGCGCCGCTGGCTTATATGAGGGGCAGGACACTGGAAGATGCATACGTCCTGCTTGATGAAGCCCAAAATACCACTCCTGAACAGATGAAAATGTTCCTAACAAGGCTGGGGTTCGGCTCAAAAATGATTGTCACAGGTGACGTTACCCAGGTGGACTTGCCGAAAGGGGCAAAATCGGGGCTTGCCGAGGCGAATAAAAAGCTCCGTGATGTCCGCGGGTCCGCGTTTATATATCTTGAGGAATCAGATGTGGTCAGACACCCGCTTGTCCAGCGCATTATTGAAGCATATGAAAAAGGAGAAAAATAGGACTCCGTCACTATAGACCCTTCGTTATTTCGTCGGGTCTTCTTTATACTTCCGGGGCAAGAGGGGCATCACAGGCCTGTCTAAAAGAAAGCATCTGCTTTTTTTGCTGCCAAAGCCGGTGCCAGTGACATGAGCATTGCTTCCGCAGGAAGGAAGATTCCAGCGTATGTCCTATTTATGCATACACTGCTGAGCAGGGGCCTTCTGCTTTTCTTTAAAAATATCCATATCGAGGAGAATGGGTTTATGAAAAGATTTCAACATGTCAGGCAGTGGTTCAATCTCGTTTTACGAAGTGAAGAAAGGTCGATCAGGGGCGTCTTTTACATACTGCTGGCAGTTATCATGTATGCGTCCCTTTTCAGCAATGTTGCACCCGACAGAATTGAAGTCGAAGTACTGGGCACCGCTGAGCAGGATATCATATCTCCGATTACAGTCGAAGACCAGGCAGCGACCGAGAAAAAGCGGATAGAAGCTGCAGCGGAAGTCGAGGACCAATATTCATATTACCCTGACTATGTTACAGAACAGATAAATCTTGTCAGCGATTTTTTTGCAGCAATCAAAAAGGTGAAAGATGAGCAGGCTAAAGAACAGGCTGATGATGGACCGGCCGATGAAAATCCTGAAGCAGAAACGCTTTTGGAGAAAGTGCGGGGCATCTTGCCTGAAGAAGTCAATAACGGAATAGATGACACCACCCTGGAGACGTTCCTTTCGGCTTCTGAAAATGAATTGAGTATAGCCCGTGAAATGTCGGTTACCACTGTACACGATATCATGAGCAACAAAGTCACCATCAGTGACATTCAGGCCGAAAAGAGGAAAGCTGCGGGTAAATTCGATTATTCAAGTTTGAATGAGTCCATGAGGAAAGCTGCCGCTGACCTTGCAGGATTTGCAGTCATCCCCAACTATGTCTTTGACCCTGAAGCTACCATCGAAAAACGAAATGAAGCGAAAGATGGTGTGCAGCCGGTCATGATCCGCGCAGGTGAGGTCCTTGCGGCAAAAGGGGATGTCATAACAAGGGAGGATTACCGGAAGCTTGAATTGACGGGGATCACATCTGGATCCGTTAAGCCTTATCCGTATATGGGCCTCGCCGTTATCGTCATCATGCTGACTGTTATGATTGCTTATTATTTTAAAGGGTTTGAACCGGTAAGCAGGGATAAAAATGTATATTATATTATGTACCTTCTTATTTTTCTGCTGCTCTTTGTGAGCGGTAAACTGACCAGCCTTTACCAGGGGCTAGGCGAATTTGAAATCGGTTACCTTGTCCCGGCTGCTTTTTCTGCCATGATGATCAAGATGCTCATGAATGAACGTTTGGCTGTCATGACATCGGTGATTTTTGCGGTTGCAGGAAGCATCATGTTCAATGGCGGCATGCCTGCTTCCATCAACTTCCCGGCGGGCATGTATTTCCTGTTCAGCGGAGTGGGGGCGGTCCTGTTCCTGGACAAGCAGAACCGCCGTTCAAAAATTTTGACCGCAGGCATTGTCATTGCCGGAATTAATATTTTGTCCATTGCAGGCCTGACACTGTTAAAGTATAATCATTATTCCGGTATTGAAATAGGGATGTTTTTGGGTTATGGCGTGCTTTCAGGCTTGCTTGCCGCGGTTCTCACACTCGGGATGATGCCATTTTTTGAAGCGGGTTTCGGTGTGATTTCTGAAATGAAGCTTATTGAGCTTTCAAATCCCAACCATCCCCTGCTGCGAAAAATTCTGACCGAGACACCGGGAACATACCACCATAGTGTGATGGTCGCAAATATAAGCGAGTCAGCCTGCGAGGCGATAGGCGCCAATGGATTGCTGGCAAGGGTCGGCGCCTACTATCATGATCTTGGCAAAACAAAACAGCCCCATTATTTCATTGAAAATCAAATGGGGAGAAGAAACCCACACGATGATATTTCTCCCCAGCGGAGCAGGGATATTATCATTGCACATACCTCCAATGGGGCAGAGATGCTGAGAAAACATAAGATGCCGAAGGAGATTGTGGATATTGCCGAGCAGCACCATGGAACAACCTTGTTGAAGTTTTTCTATCACAAAGCGGCCGAACATACAGATGAGTCGGTTTCCGAAAACGATTACCGCTATCCCGGCCCTAAACCGCAGACGAAGGAAGCTGCGATTGTGGGGATTGCTGACTCTGTGGAAGCGGCTGTAAGATCGTTGCGGGCACCGACTTCAGAAAAAGTCGAGTCCCTCGTCCGATCCATTATTTCGGACCGGCTGCAGGATGGCCAGTTTAATGAATGTGATATTACGGTAAAGGAATTGGAAACGGCGGCAGCGGCCATGTGTGAAACGGTGCATGGAATTTTCCATTCACGCATTGAATATCCAGAACTATCAGCAAAGAAGGTGATTGAAGCATGACCCTCACAATTGATTTTGCAGACGAGACGGGTAATGTAAAGGAAGAGCACATTGCCGAACTGGAAAAACTCCTTAATAAAGCTGCTGAAGTGGAAAATGTTAAAGATGAAGCCGAGCTGTCCGTCACGTTTGTTGACAATGATGTCATCCAGCAGATAAACAGGGATTACCGGGGAAAGGACTCCCCCACCGATGTCATTTCGTTCGCCATGGAGGAGATGGGTCAAGACGAAATGGAAATACACGGTGAAGGTCTGCCTTATGTACTCGGGGATATTATCATTTCCATTCCAAAAACAATCGAACAGGCTGAGAGCTATGGACATTCATTCATGAGGGAACTGGGTTTTCTGACCGTTCATGGGTTTCTCCACCTTCTCGGATATGACCATATGGCTCATGAAGATGAAAAAGTAATGTTCGAAAAGCAGAAAGAGATTTTGGAAGCTTATGGACTCACAAGGTAACAGGGAAAAAAAAGCCCGCCGGCTTGCCATGAGTTTCGTAAATGCAAAAAATGGAATAGTCGATGCCATAAGAAATGAGCCGAATCTGCAAATCCATACAGCTGCTGCCGCAGCAGCCGTTATCATGGGATTTTTATTCTCCATTACCACGCTTGAATGGATTATTCTTCTTCTTGTGATCGGCGGTGTGCTGAGCTTGGAGTTGATGAATACAGCAGTCGAGCGAACAGTCGATCTCGTAACCGACGAGTGGCTCCCGCTTGCAAAACAGGCCAAGGATGCAGCTGCAGGGGCTGTGCTGATTTTTTCGATCATCGCCCTTATGGCAGGGATCCTGATTTTCGGACCGAAAGTATTGGCTTTGCTGGGCTAAAATGCCTGATGCCAAGCGGTAATCAATAGTTGAAAGGAAGTATGTCAAATGGATCGAGCGAAACTAATCGAGGCGGCTATGGAAGCAAGGGAAGCTGCATATGTGCCATATTCAAAATTTAAAGTCGGAGCAGCCCTCCTGACGAGTGAAGGGCAAATCTATAAAGGATGCAACATTGAAAATGCAGCCTACAGCATGTGCAACTGTGCAGAGAGGACGGCGCTGTTCAAAGCATATTCAGAAGGCGACAAAAACTATGAAGCCCTTGCTGTGGTGGCGGATACAGACCGTCCTGTACCGCCTTGCGGAGCCTGCCGCCAGGTCATATCTGAACTTTGTCCTTCCGATATGAAGGTCGTCCTAACCAATCTGAAAGGTGATATCGCAGAAACGACTGTCAGTGAACTCCTCCCTGGCGCGTTTTCACCGGAGGACCTGGAATGAAGCAAGAGTTCCGATCGGGATTTGCAGCCATTATTGGACGGCCGAATGTCGGCAAATCCACTTTCCTTAACCGGGTCATTGGTCAAAAAATCGCAATCATGAGCGATAAACCGCAAACGACAAGAAATAAAATACAAGGGGTGCTCACGACTGACACTTCCCAGATGATTTTCATTGATACGCCGGGAATCCATAAACCGAAGCATCGGCTGGGTGACTTCATGATGAAAACGGCTACGAACACGCTCAGAGAGGTTGACCTCATCCTATTCATGGTCAATGCCGAAGAAGGCTTTGGCCGCGGAGAGCAATTCATTTTGGATATTCTTGAAAAGACAGATCAGCCTGTCTTTCTCGTTATCAATAAGATCGACCAGATGCATCCTGATAAACTACTGCCCCTTATCGAGGGGTATAAAGATCGATACCCATTCAAAGAAATTGTTCCAATTTCAGCGCTCGAAGGAAACAATGTGAACCGGCTGCTTGAAACGATTGAGGAATACCTGCCGGAGGGGCCGCAATACTATCCTGCCGATCAGGTGACCGACCATCCGGAACGCTTCATCATCGAGGAACTTATCCGTGAAAAAGTTCTGCACTTAACGCGAGAAGAGATTCCCCATTCAATCGCTGTCATAATCGACCAGATCGAGCGCCGTGAAGACGGGCGCAGCATATATGTCGCTGCAACCATCGTGGTGGAACGTTCCTCCCAGAAAGGAATCATCATAGGTAAGCAGGGAAAGATGCTGAAAGAAATCGGCCAGCGGGCAAGGCAGGACATTGAAGCCCTTCTCGGTTCAAATGTTTTTCTTGAACTATGGGTCAAAGTCCAAAAAGACTGGCGTAACCGCATGACTCAGCTGCGGGACTTCGGATACCGGGAAGATGAGTATTAATTGACAAATATTTGCTGACATGAAAAAAGGGAGCAGGGCAACATTATAAATGAAGGTTCAAGCTGGTTTACAAAGGAGGATTTCTAGTGATTGATTTCAGCTGGAAAGTATTCAGCCAAACTGGCAATATTGAAACGTACCTCATTTTCAAAGAACTTGAGCAGGAAAATCAAGAACCGGAAACCGATCAGGAAATTACGGCAGCAGATGAAACTTTATTATAATGGAGCCTGAATGAACATTAACTGAGTTTTTGGAGGGGGATCTGTTAAGTATCCGGCCTTCCGTTTTTGCCGCGGAACCGGAGACTTAACAGCGTAGGAAAGGCTGTCCCCAGAAACAAACTCAGGTGAAGTGGCAGGTGACTTCGGCTTGATCAATAAAGTAGAAGGAATTGTCATCCGTACGAATAGTTACGGAGAAACGAATAAAATTGTCACATTATTTACGCGTGAAAGCGGAAAAATGGGCTTGATGGCAAGAGGAGCAAAAAAACCGAAAAGCAGGCTCGCAACAGTCAGCCAGCTCTTTATGCACGGACAATTCCTTATCCAGTCCGGCTCAGGACTCGGAACGATGCAGCAGGGTGAAATCATCACATCATTCCGGTCCATCAGGCAGGATATTATTGCGACCGCTTATGCTTCCTATGTTGCTGAACTCACTGATAAGCTTACAGAAGATAAAAAGCCGAATCCATATTTATTCGAATTGCTGTACCAAACCCTTCATTATATTGATGAAGGGATTGATTATGAAGTGCTGATGTTCATTTATGAAGTGAAGATGCTTGCAGTAGCGGGGCTGCATCCGACTCTTAATGAATGTGCTTCATGCGGGGCAACGGAAGGGAGGTTCGGCTTTTCGATCAGGGAGGGCGGGCTGCTTTGTCACCGGTGTTTCCATCAGGACCCGCATATATTAGAGCTTTCACCGGCAGCAGCAAGGTTATTGCGGCTTTTTTATCATTTTGACCTGAATCGTCTCGGCAACGTTTCAGTAAAAGAAGAAACGAAAAATGAGATTCGCAGGGTGCTGTCTGCATATTATGAAGAGTATTCAGGATTATACTTAAAGACAAAGCGATTCCTTGACCAGATCAAACGGTTAGACTTCTGACAGACAGTCTCCCTTCACGGCAACGCCGCCGGAAGGGGGTTTTTATCTTTCAAAGACTCAACAGCCGGCTGCTGCTTTTGTAAGAAGCATCGCTCCGACTAAGGGATATGCTTTTGCATCTGACGCTAGGAAGGCGGGGTGCACTTTTCTTACCGTATAAGGAAGCAAATTCGTTTAGTGGCCAATTTTAAGAATACAGATATGGGCAATTATGCCTCTTTCTTGGCCTGAAAATTCGCCCCTCGGCGTGTTTTCTTTTATAATATATGCCATCTTATCTTTTTCCATCACCTTATTTAGTATATAATGTTTGGTGATAAGTATGACATTTTTGTTCTGCTGGCAGGGGGTGAATGTATTGGAATTAAATAAACGCCAGGAGTTTATTCTGCAAATCGTAAAAGACAACGGGCCGATTACTGGTGAGCAAATCGCCGAGCGCCTCAATCTCACCAGGGCGACACTGCGTCCAGATCTGGCCATATTGACAATGGCCGGGTATCTGGAAGCGCGTCCGCGGGTCGGTTATTTTTATACAGGGAAAACGGGATCGCAGCTGCTAACAGAAAAAGTGAAAAAGATAAAAGTGCTCGAATATCAATCCATACCGGTAGTAGTGGATGAGTCGGTGTCTGTATATGATGCGATTGTGACGATGTTCCTGGAGGATGTCGGAACATTATTTGTCGTGGATAAGAAGGCGATACTTGTCGGTGTTCTTTCCAGGAAAGACTTGCTCAGGGCAAGCATGGGCAACCAGGGCCTTGAATCGATACCGGTCAATATCATCATGACCCGGATGCCGAATATTACTGTTTGCAGCAAAGACGATTTTCTTGTCGATGTAGCACGGAAATTGATTGACAAACAGATTGATGCCGTTCCAGTCGTGAAGGAGACGGATAACGGATTTGAAGTGACCGGCAGGCTGACAAAGACCAATATGACGAAAGCGCTTGTAGATATTGCAACAGATGAGACAATATAAAATAGTTTACAAGCCGCACTAAGCAGCACGTTAAGAAAGGATGATAATATGGACCACCCTATCGTATACATAGTGTCTGATTCTGTTGGCGAGACAGCTGAACTGGTTGTAAAAGCGGCAGCCAGCCAGTTCCTTGATACCGGTATCGAAATCAAGCGGATTCCGTACGTTGAAGATACCGGGACATTGAAGGAAGTAGTCGCTCAGGCGAAGGAACAGAATGCGATTATCGGTTTCACCCTGGTCGTTCCGGATTTGCGCGAATTTCTCGTAAAAGAAGCAAAGCAGGTAGGCGTTGAGACGATCGATATCATCGGACCGATGATTACAAAAATGGAGGAAGTATATCATAAAGCCCCGCGACAGGAACCCGGCCTCGTCAGGAAATTGGATGAAGATTATTTCAAACGGGTCGAAGCGATTGAATTTGCAGTTAAATATGATGATGGGAGGGACCCGCGGGGAATACTGCGCGCCGACATCGTATTGATAGGTGTTTCCAGGACTTCTAAGACCCCTCTTTCTCAATACCTTGCCCATAAAAGGCTAAGAGTGGCCAATGTGCCGATTGTGCCGGAAGTGGAACCGCCTGAAGAATTGTTCAAGGTATCACCTGATAAGTGCATCGGCTTGAAAATCAGCCCTGAAAAGTTGAATAATATCCGCAAAGAACGTCTTAAATCACTTGGCTTAAATGACCATGCCAGTTATGCGAATATGCACAGGATCGAACAGGAATTGGCATATTTCGATAAGCTCGTTAAAAGAATTGGCTGCCATACGATTGATGTATCAAATAAAGCCGTTGAGGAAACAGCCAATATCATATTGAACTTATACAATAACAACCAAAAGTAATCAGCTTCCGGATGGAAGCTTTCTTTTTTTGAAGGCTGTGCAGTATTTCTTTGCTGTTTTTATAATCGTATTGGAAAACCCCTCTGTTTATAAACCGTTGATTGGGTCGGGGGTGCGAGACCCCTCGGAAAGGCTTCGGGTTTCCTTCATGCAATGAAGATCCGGGGTGCTTATTAAAGTCTTGCGGAAGAAACGGGACAGGGTGCGGCCCCAGTGCGTATGATGAGACTCACCGCCCGCCCCGCGGCCAAGAAGATATTGTGAACACGACAGAAGGCTAACGGGAACGGGTGTCGCATTTACGCCCGTCGTGAAAGCGAGTACCTGCAGCAGGTATCAACAGTTGCGTATGACTGAGCCTTTAAAAAAGAGTTGATTTCCCAGTCAACGAAACCGCTTTTCTCAAAGACCCAAAACTTAACAATAAGGTCTAACAAAGATCATTTATGTTTTGGAGCATGATGTGGTTGTATCCCGGCAAATTCACCAGGCAGCCCTTATGTATCAAAACTTCTTGAAATTTAAGAGATATGAGAGTGGAAATAAGGGTACATTTATATTATAATTAAAAATCGTGATTAAAACAGTACATTCCAGGTCTATACTTATGGTGTGAACGGTATACCCCCGGGTGCAGATTGATGTTTGACATCATACGACAAAATTCTGAAAGTTAAAACTTAATTAAGGTAAGAAGGATTCTCATGAAGGATGTAGAATAATGAGTTATGGCTGAAGATAATTGTAAAATATTTGTAGACGCAGACGCATGCCCGGTTAAATCGGAAATCGCGGAAGTAACCCGTAACTATAAGAATCCTGTAGTTTATGTCGCATCCTACAATCATGCCGGGGAAAAAACCTACGGCGGCGAGTGGGTATATGTCGATGCTGAAAAGGAAGAGGTGGATTTATATATCGTCAATCATTCAAAAAAGGGTGACCTGACCGTTACCCAGGATATCGGCCTTGCAGGTCTGCTGATTCCGCGGGGGGTGCATGTCATTTCACCGAGGGGCCGCTGGCTGAACGAAGGGAATATCGATATGGCGCTTCAGGGAAGATATCTTTCGGCAATGGAGCGGAAGGCCGGGGGAAGAACAAAAGGCCCCCGTAAATTTGAGGAGGCGGACCGTATCCATTTCAGCAAGGAACTACATGATTTTTTGTCGAAGAATGAAGGGATTTCTTCTTGAACAGCGAATACTCATAAAGCACGGTGATGCAAGGATGGGAAATCGAATTCCCGAAGATTTGATTGAAAGAATACGAACTTCCGTTGACATTGTTGATGTAGTCAGTGAATATGTTCAATTGAAGAAGCAGGGACGGAACTATTTCGGATTATGTCCATTTCATCAAGAAAAGTCGCCTTCGTTCTCGGTTTCACCTGATAAACAGATATATCACTGTTTCGGCTGCGGAGCAGGCGGGAATGTCTTTTCATTCCTGATGGAGATCGAAGGGTATCATTATATCGAAGCTGTCAAAACGATAGCTGACAAATCAGGTCTTGAGTTGCCGGCGGACACTGTCCGGGACACGGGATCGGGCGGAAGCTCAAAAGGGAAACCGCATCAGGAAATGATGGAGGCCCACAACCTCTTGAAAAAACTGTACCATCATATTCTTGTCAATACGAAGGAGGGTGAGCAAGCCCTCGAGTATTTGACTGGACGTGGCTTTACGAGAGAAGCAATTGACCTGTTTGAAATCGGGTATGCTCCTGATTCAGCGACAATGGCTTTCGCCTTTCTAAGCAAACGCGGCTATTCCGCCGATATGCTGCTTGATACCGGGCTCATCGGAAGAGATGCATCGAGAAACAAGTATTATGACAGGTTCAGGGGCAGGGTCATGTTTCCGGTATGGGACCACCAGGGGAAAACGATCGCCTTTGGCGGAAGGATTCTGGGAAACGGCGAACCTAAATATTTAAACAGCCCCGAAACGAAAATTTTTAATAAAAGCAAACAGCTTTACGCGCTTCATCTGGCGAGGCCGCATATCAGGAAAACACAGCAGGCTGTCTTGTTCGAAGGGTATGTTGACGTAATCAGCGCATGGAAAGCAGGCGTAAAAAACGGCATAGCCACGATGGGGACATCATTAACCGATGAACAAGCGAGAATCATCCGCAGAAATATAGAAAATGTGGTCATTTGCTATGACTCGGATAATGCCGGAATCAATGCTGCAATTAGGGCGCTGGATGTTCTGCAGAGTGCGGGATGTTACGTGAAAGTTGCGCGCATGCCGGAAGGACTTGATCCTGATGACTACATCTCAAAATTCGGGCCGGAACGGTTTGAGAAGGATGTAATAGGGGGAAGCCTTACAGCAACAGCATTTAAGATTCATTACTTGCGGCGGGGAAAAAACCTTCAGAATGAAGGAGAAAAAATCCGTTATATCGAAGAAGTATTAGAGGAAATAAGCAAGCTTACGATGGCAGTGGAGCGCGACCATTATTTACGGCAGCTCTCCGAGGAGTTTTCGATTTCATTGGATGCATTGAAACAGGAACAGTTCCGGATTTTTAAGCAGCTAAAAAGAAAAGAAGGCAGCCCGGATCAAAGGGGCGGGAGAAATGAACGGAAGATTGCACCGCTGCCGAAACAGGGCAAACTGCTGCCAGCATACCAGAATGCGGAGCGCCATCTAATCGCTCACATGTTTTATAACCGCGACCTGGCGGAACAAATCCAGAATGAGATCGGCCTGTCATTCAATATTGATGAGCATAATGCCATTGCAGCTTATTTATATGCTTTTTATGAAGAAGGCCATGAGCCGGATATCAGTTCATTTATGGAAAGGCTGCAGGATAAACGCCTGAAAAAAGCCGTATCTGAGCTTGCCATGCTACCGATCAATGAAAACTTTACGGATCGCGAATGGCGTGATTATGTAAAACAGGTGTTAGATTATCCAAAATGGTTAAAAATAAAAGAAAAAGAAGAAGAAAAGCACGAAGCGGAACAACGGCAGGATTATGTGAAAGCAGCTACCATTGCGATGGAAGTCATCCGCATGAAAAAGGAGCTGAAAGGAAGCTGATCCCTGCCTTAGCATATAGAAGTTGTGTCAATGTTTGGAAGGAGGGGAACACATGGCTGAAAAACCAGCCCGTTCTAAAGAAGTCGAGAGCGAATTGACGCTCGAACAGGTTAAAGAACAATTAACTGAAATCGGAAAAAAACGCACTGTGTTAACATATGAGGAAATTGCTGACAGGCTCTCTTCATTTGAACTCGAATCTGATCAAATGGATGAGTTTTATGAGACGCTCGGCAATGAAGGTGTTGAACTTGTTTCTGAAACAGACGAGGACCCGAACACCCAGCAGCTCGAAAAGGAAGAAGAGTTCGATCTCAATGACCTTAGCGTTCCTCCTGGCGTGAAAATTAATGACCCTGTCCGAATGTATTTGAAGGAAATTGGAAGGGTCGACCTGCTTTCCGCCGAGGAAGAGATAAACCTAGCCAAACGAATCGAAGAGGGCGATGAAGAGGCGAAACGCCGCCTTGCCGAAGCGAACCTCCGCCTGGTGGTCAGCATCGCAAAACGATACGTCGGCAGAGGAATGCTGTTTCTCGATTTGATTCAGGAAGGCAATATGGGCTTGATTAAAGCTGTTGAAAAGTTCGATTATCGAAAAGGATATAAATTCAGCACATATGCGACATGGTGGATTCGCCAGGCGATCACCCGTGCCATTGCAGACCAGGCGAGAACGATCCGTATTCCGGTCCACATGGTGGAGACAATCAACAAGTTGATTCGGGTGCAGCGCCAGCTCCTTCAAGATCTCGGCCGCGACCCAAGCCCGGAAGAGATAGCTGAAGAAATGGATCTCACACCTGAAAAGGTCAGGGAAATTCTAAAAATCGCCCAGGAACCGGTATCGCTCGAAACTCCGATCGGTGAAGAAGATGATTCCCATCTTGGCGACTTCATCGAAGACCAGGACGCTACATCCCCTTCGGATGCGGCCGCTTACGAGTTATTAAAAGAACAGCTTGAAGACGTGCTTGACACATTGACCGACAGGGAGGAAAATGTGCTGCGCCTGAGGTTCGGCCTTGATGACGGCCGAACACGGACGCTTGAAGAAGTCGGAAAAGTTTTTGGTGTCACCCGGGAACGTATCAGGCAAATTGAAGCTAAAGCGCTGCGTAAACTGCGCCATCCAAGCCGCAGTAAACGGCTGAAAGATTTTCTCGAATAAAAGCTTCGGAAAAAAGTTTACTTCATTCGGTTACCGGTGGAGTAAACTTTTTTTGCTGTACAGGAAGTGAAACATGTCAGCAAGGAAGCATTTTGATGCGGCAGCCAATTTCAAGAATATGGATAAGGGCAGCTGTGCCTCTGTCTTTGCCTAAAGGTTCGCCAATCGGCGAGTTTTCTTTAAGGGTTTGTCTGGTAAGGGCTTCCTGACGTAAACATCTTCGATCTGCCGTTAACATTTCCTGTCATTTATTTTACTCAATTGCTTTTTGATTTGCAAATTGGTGTTGGAATCAAATACCTTTCCTTGCCGGGATGCATTTGGCCATTATGCCAAAACAGGCGGGAAGTTACGTTCCTGCAGTTTGCAGCAAAACGGATTGAAAATAAACCTTTGAGCCGTTTTTGGCTGACTGCCTGGATAGCGTGATGGAGATCGGAAAAGAAACTGTAAATTTTTGTGTTTTTTGCTCTCTTTAGTAACATTATAATATAAAGGGCGGATAATATCATTCAGAATTTTCAAAAATAACATAAAATTCAATTGGGCATCTGTACAAACTTTTTGATGCACCCAATTTTCACTTTCCTGGACAAAAAATAACTTTTCATCGAATTTACAGTGAATATTATGTTAAAATATATTCAGTGTCAGAACCGTGAACTTTTTCTCTTTTCCTTATCCGTCTTTTAAAGTAAAATAAGTTGTAGTCTCAATCGGTTAGAAAGGCAAAAAGTAAATAGCAGTACATAAGGAGGATGGAGTCATGAAGCGTAACCCGCTCATTCCGTTTGCAATGATCGCAGCAATCGGTATTTTACTTATGCTTGTTTTTTCATTTGTCGGCCTCGATAATATGGAAGAAATGGCAAAGGAAGAAGAAGGCGGTGGTGAAGAACAGGCCGCAAGCAATCCCGAGGAAATCGTAAAGCAAAACTGTACAAGCTGCCACGGACAAAACCTTGAAGGGGGAGTCGGCCCTTCACTTAAGGATGTCGGCGAACGCCTTGATGCGGCCAAGATCGAGGAAATCATCAATAATGGTAAAGGCAGCATGCCTGGAGGCGTCATCCCGGCTGACCAGGCAGCAGGCGTTGCAGAATGGCTTGCTGGAGGCGCGAAAAGCGGTGAAGGCGGCGGTAAAGAAGAAGGTAAGGATGAAGGCAAAGAAGAAGGTAAGGATGAAGGCAAAGAAGAAGGCGGTGGAGATAATGCCGCAGCCGCAGAAAAGATCCTTAACCAGAGCTGTACTTCTTGCCACGGACAAAACCTTGAAGGGGGAGTCGGTCCTTCACTTAAGGATGTCGGCGGGCGACTCAAAGCGGATGAAATCCAGGATATCATTGTAAACGGTAAAGGCAGCATGCCAGGCGGATTGGTCCCGGAAAAGGATGCCCAGACTGTCGCTGATTATCTTGCAGAGCAAAAATAAACATGATGAAAAAAGCTATTCCATTTGGGATAGCTTTTTAGTTTGCTCTTCTTCCCTCCGGCCGCACTCACGGTGTCTTTTTTTCCGAGGGACGGCTGTGATTTTGGTCCGGGAAGACACCAGCGGTTGAAAACCCCTGTCGGAACGGATAAGATGAATGAAGAAAATATATAAAAAAGGTGAAGCAAATGAATGAGCTACAGTTATCAACACGGTTAAAAAAAGTTGCCGAATGGGTTCCTGAGGGCGCGCGTCTTGCCGATATCGGCTCGGATCATGCCTACTTGCCTACGTATCTGGCTCTTGGCGCCAAAATCGAGAAAGGCATTGCCGGCGAAGTGGCAGACGGGCCGCTTCGTTCTGCCAGGGAGCAAATCAGAAAAACCGGGTTACAGGATCTTGTTGAAGCACGAAAAGGGAATGGGCTCGATGTAGTCGAAACGGGTGAGGTGAATGCTGTCACCATCGCCGGCATGGGAGGCCTGCTGATCCGTGATATCCTGGATGCGGGAATAGACAAGCTGGACAGTGTAGAAAGGCTTATCCTCCAACCGAACGTCGGCGCAGTCAATATCAGAATCTGGCTTGCTGATAAAGGCTGGACGCTTATTGATGAAGTCATTTTGGAGGAAGAAGACAAAGTCTATGAAATCCTTGTTGCCGAAAAAGGCGATCCCGATAAGCCGTATCAAGGCGTTGACCGGAAAAAGGCTCTTTTTCTTGGACCATATCTGATGCGGCGTAACGATAAAGCTTTTCGCAAGAAGTGGCAGCGGGAACTTTTAGAATGGGAACGTGTCCTTCAACAACTGAAGCAGGCATCAAGGCAGGAGGATGTTGCCGCGAAAAAACAGGTGCTGCAGTGGAAGATCGATACTGTAAAGGAGGCGCTATTATGAAAAAAGCAGCGAACGGCCAGGAAATCATTCAGGCATTTGAGGCGTTTTCCCCAAAAGCATATGCGATGGAAGGAGACAAAATCGGCCTTCATATCGGAACTTTGAATAAGCCGGTGACAAAGGTGCTGACAGCGCTCGATGTCACAGAAGAAGTCGTAGATGAAGCGGCTGCTCTTGGAGCGGAACTGATTATTGCCCACCATCCGCTCATTTTCCATCCTCTAAAAAAAATCGCGACGGATACAGCATACGGCAGGATCATAGAAAAGTGCCTGCAGCAAGGGATTGCTGTTTACGCAGCCCACACAAATCTGGACGTTGCCCCTGGTGGTGTAAATGACCTGCTCGCTGAGAGGTTAGGCCTCGGCCAGACAGATGTTCTCGTCCCGACGATTGAAGTCAAGCTTAAAAAGCTGGCGGTGTTTGTCCCGGAAGATGACCTTGAGCGTGTCAGGGACGCTGTCAGCCGTGCAGGAGCCGGTCATATCGGTAATTATAGCCATTGCACCTTCCAGAGCCCTGGAACGGGAACCTTTTTGCCTCAAGAGGGCACGAACCCTTATATCGGAAGCCAGGGCAAAATGGAGTACGTCAAGGAAGTGAGGCTTGAAACGAGTTTCCCTGAACACCTCGAGAAAAAAGTACTTGCTGCAATGGTGAAGTCTCATCCGTATGAAGAGCCTGCTTTTGATATTTACCCCCTTGAAAATAAAGGCGAGGTGCTGGGTCTTGGACGGGTCGGCTATCTGCCGGATGAGATGACACTCGAACAATTTGCAGAACATGTCAAACTGACGTTGGATGTTCCTTCGGTAAGAATTGCCGGCAACATGGACGAAAAAGTGAAAAAAGTCGCCGTGCTCGGCGGTGACGGAAACAAGTACTGGTCAAACGCCAAAATGAAAGGAGCGGACGTATATGTCACTGGTGACGTCTATTATCATGTCGCCCATGATGCTGTGATGCAGGGGCTGAATGTTATCGATCCGGGACATAACGTTGAGAAGGTTATGAAAAAGGGTGTGAAGGAATATTTGGACAGATATCTATCTTCAAAGAACCTTGGCACGGATGTGTATGCTTCAAAGATTGATACAGAGCCGTTTACGTTTCGGTAATAAACGCTGCCTCGAATAGATAAGAGTTCTTTAGTGCCCCGCAATACTACAAAACCGCGTGCTTTCCGAATTTGCACCAGATATGCAGGTTTATGTGTTATAACAAGATCAGCAGAGGTTTCTGCCATTCGTCGACCCTCTTTGGCCGTCACTTGCCCCGACGTCCAGTTGGCGGCATTGTTTGGACGGGCCTTCGGTTGGCTCCAGTCAGCCAATTAATACGGCATTGAATTTCAGATGGTCATATAAAAAAGGAAGCCTGTTTGTGAAGGCTTCCTTTTTGTGTGATGTCATTTTTTTGTTTTTACTTTTGGCAGTATTTTGGTTGATGTCACTTTCCGTTCCCTTAACCAGGTCGTTTCCTCATTTTCGTCGTAATTCGACAGAAAGTTAATGACTTCCTTCGTGATCGGAGTCGGAGTGGAAGCTCCTGCCGTGACAGCCACCTTCTCAACACCTTTCAGCCATTCAAGATCGATTTCTGTCACGTCTGCAATCCTGTATGCTTTCGTGCCGGCAACCTCTTCTGACACCTGGGCAAGGCGGTTGGAGTTATTGCTGCGCGGATCACCGACAACAAGTGTCAAGTCGGCACCTTTCGCCTGCTCTGCGACAGCTTCCTGACGAACCTGGGTCGCCATGCAAATTTCCCGGTGCATTTCAGCATGTGGATACTTTTTCTGTACAAGCTCCATTATGTCGGCGACATCCCATTGGCTCATCGTCGTCTGGTTTGTGACAATGATTTTGTCATTATCTATATCAAGATTCATGACATCTTGTTCCGTCTGGACGAGATGCACGATGTCTGGTGCAATTCCTACAGCACCCTCAGGCTCAGGGTGTCCCTTTTTTCCGATATAAACGACGTGGTAGCCCTTTTCTTTTACTGTCCTGATCAGGTCATGTGTTTTCGTCACATCAGGGCACGTGGCATCAAGGACTACGAGTCCTTTATCCCGGGCAAGCTGTTTCACTTCGGGTGAAACTCCGTGAGCGGTGAAGATGACCGTTCCCGTATCGATATTCTCAAGAAGATCCTTTCTGTTTTTTCCGTCCAGCGTGATGATTCCTTCTTCTTCGAACGCATCTGTCACATGCTTATTATGGACGATCATTCCTAGAATGTATATTGGACGCGGCAAAGATTTATCCATTGCCGCATTGCGTGCAATCACCATCGCGTCAACTACGCCATAACAATAGCCGCGTGGTGATATTTTTATTACCTCCATCATGGGCCCTCCTCTACTTTAAAGCAGTACCTGTCTTCCGGAAGTCCATCTAGTGCAGCTTCCGGACTTACAGCCGGTTTCTCTCTTTCGAACGCAAGTATGCAATATCTATTATAAAGGACAAAAAGCAGGATTACAAAAAGACTGTAAATCGTAAAATCATATGAAATCCTTGTGAAGGAGTGAAAAAAATGTCGATTTTCGTTATAATACATTGATGGCTAAATTTCAATTATGGAGTAATGATACATGTTGAACCGTATAAAAACCTGGTCCAGAACCTATTTTTTTCAAATATCTGCAGCGCTTGTCACGCTTGTATTGATATCCAGCATCATCATTGTGGTCCTGCTGGACATCAATATGTCGGATAAAATGAAAGAAGTTCAGCTTTCCAAGCATGAGGAGGGGGCGGAAGCGAGCTATTTCGTTTTGGAGCCCCAGCTGTACGGATTGATCGACAAACTGGCCGATCTGGAAAGGAGTTATCCGGATTTCCGCAGCCATTATATGCAGGATGGCAAGGAATATCTCGATACCTCCGAAGGATTCACTTCACTTTTTTTTATAAATAAATTTAACGGAAAAATTGATTGGCTGTCCGGAAGTGATAACCGGATTGAGGGGAATATCCCTGATCTTGATGCAATTAAAAAGGCTTATAACGGCGAATATTCGTTCAGCGGACGTTATGAGGCCGGGAATCAGGACTATATCCTGGTTGCTGGCCCTGTCCATGATAATGGGGTCATCACGGGCGTGCTTGGCGGAGCTGTCTCACTGGATCATAACGCTATTTTTCAACGGTCGCTGAAGCCGCTTGAAAAGGATACAATGATATATTTGCTTGATAAGAACGGGAAAGTGCTCGGCACAAACAGCCCGGTTATACAAGATTACCGGGTGAATGAAGAGGTTTACCGGATCCTTGAGGAAAAGAATGACGTCCAATCGGGACTTGCCAGCCATTTTGATGACGGGACCAATCTTTATTCCTATTACCCGCTCGATGACTTGGATTGGAGCATGGTCATTCAGACACCGAACAAGTATATTTATGAACCGGTGGAAGAAGTAAGGCGGTATAACTTTCTTGTGCTTTTATTGATTTTGTTTTTCAGCATATTATTTGCAGCTTTAATAGCGGCGCGGATGCAGCGTCCGATTTTGGACCTCATTTCACAAATCAAGCATTCGAAAGGAAAACCTCTTCCGCATCAAGTCAGCGTAAAAGGCAATACTGAACTTGAAACGCTTGTGGATGTATATAACACTTTTTCACATGACATGCATGAAGAACAGCAAAAACGGTTCGCACAGCAAAAGGTTCTTCTTCAAAATGAAAAGCTTGCGACAGTCGGCCGGCTTTCTGCGGGGATTGTTCACGAAATACGGAACCCCCTTACACCGATCCGCGGCTTTTTACAGCTCATCCGGACGGATGTTTCAAAGGACAAAATCCAGTACGTGGATCTTGCGATTGACGAACTTGACCGTGCCAACATGCTGGTCAATTCGCTGCTGGAATTCTCAAGGCCGGGCAATGAAAAACAGAAAATGCTGCCGGTCAACTTGAATGAACTGTTCGAACAGGTGAACCTTCTTGTAGAAGCAAACCTTTACAAAAAGAATATTTTATATTCTTATCAGATCCCTGAAGGACTGCCTCCTGTATGGGGAAACAAAGATGCTCTGATCCAGGTCCTCTACAATCTTTGCAATAATGCAATTGAAGCGATGGAGGGGCAAGAGACGGGCAAACTTGAACTTAAGGCAGCCGCAGGGGATGAAAATTGCGTCATAACCGTGAAGGATACCGGGAAGGGAATGAGTAAAGAGGAACTGAATAATGTCGCAAAGCCGTTTTTCACGACAAAAAAGACCGGCACAGGACTCGGGCTTTTCATGACAAAGGAAATCATCCAGGAACATGACGGAAGCCTGCATATTGACAGTATGGCTGGTAAAGGGACGGTTGTCACACTATCACTTCCTGTAATGGCCGGTGGCAAGAAATGAGAAAGGCCTATGCAATCATCCTTGTTGTTTTTATAATAGCAGCCCTTGCCTCCATAGGATTTTTGAAAGAAGCGAGAGAACGTGAAGTGAAAATCGGGTATCACGTTGTCAGTCTCAAGCATCCGTATGCGGAACGCCTTGCTGAAGAATTTGAAGACGAAGCTGTAAAAAGAGGCTTTGTACCGCTTATTGTCAGTGGGAAAAATGACCGCCTCCAGGAGCAGAAGAATATCGATTTTTTAATTGAACAGAAAGTTGATGCAATATTTATAACTGCTCTTGATGGGGATTTTATCGTATCGGCAGTAAAGCGGGCAAACGAAGCAGGAATCCCTGTTTTCGCTATTGACCGCAAAATCAATGGCGGAAAGCTGACTTCCACAATCACATCAGATAATGAAGATATCGGTGAACAGGCAGCCCATTATATCGTGGACAGGCTTACGCGGCGTTTCGGAAAACCGGCGGGAAATGTTGCCGAAGTAAAAGGCCTGCCCGATGTTTCAGCAACAATTGAGAGGTCACAGGGATTTCACAAAGTCCTTTCCCGCTATCCCGGCATAAATATATCTGCTGAAGTGTATGGAGATTACGATCCGATTGTATCAAGAAATGCGGCTTTGAAAATTATAGAAGAGCAAACGGAAATTGATGCTATATTTGCACACAATGATGATATCCTTAAAGGAGTGTATTCGGCTTTTGAGGAAATGAAACCCGGATACAGAACAATCATGGTTGGCGTAGACGGCAACCCCGATATTCTGAAATTGATCAAAACGACTGGAAAGGTGGATGCCACGCTCGTACAGCAGGCCAATAAAATTATGACAGCAGCGCTCAATGCATTCGAAGACCACCGGAACGGCAAAGAGGTACCTGAACAGCTTAATATCAAAGCCTCTTTATACAAGTGAAAAGGTAAATCAAGTGATGAGGAGTTTTATTATGAAAGAAACGAAATTTACCCGCTTCAATTTACAACCATTTCTCATTGATGCAGTTGAAACATTGGGATTTTACAAACCTACGGAAATCCAGGAACGGATCATTCCTTCCATTTTGAACGGCGAAAGTGCAATCGGCCAATCCCAGACCGGGACAGGGAAAACGCACGCTTATTTGCTGCCTGTGCTAAACGGAATCGATACTGGCCGCAATGAAGTCCAGGCGGTCATCACCGCTCCGACAAGGGAGCTGGCCAGGCAAATTTATGATGAGCTGCAAAAGATCACAAAGCACCAGCCTGAAATTCACTCTAAGCTGATTGTCGGCGGAACGGACAGGCTCCGGACGATTGAAAAGCTGAAAAGCCAGCCGCATATCATCGTCGGGACGCCGGGGCGAATCCTTGATTTAATGAAGGAAAATGCCCTTCGCCTCAATACAGCGGGCGTACTTGTTATTGATGAAGCAGATTTGATGTTCGATCTTGGTTTCATTGATGAAGTCGATCAGATCGCATCCCGTATGCCGGAGAATTTACAATTTCTTGTATTTTCAGCCACGATTCCTGAAAAATTGAAGCCTTTCCTCAAGAAATATATGGAAAATCCGCGTTTTACGCATGTTGCGCCAAAGCAGGCTGCCGCAGCCAATATTGAGCATTATGCCATTCCGCTCAGACACAGGGATCGTCTGGAACTTCTCGTTCAGCTGACGGAAACATTCAATCCGTTTTTGGTGATGATTTTTGCCAATACAAAAAAATCAGCCGATGAAGCCGCTGATCATCTGTTATCAAAAGGCATTGAAGCAGGGCGCATGCATGGCGGACTCTCACCGAGGGAACGGACAAAAATGCTGAAGGACCTGAAAGACGCCCGTTACCAGTATGTCGTTGCCACCGATCTGGCATCGAGGGGCATTGATATCCAGGGTGTCAGCCATGTGATCAACCTTGAGCTTCCAGAGGATCTTGATTTTTATATCCACAGGGTCGGCCGGACAGCCAGGGCAGGATTATCAGGGACCGCATACACCCTTTATACGGAAAAGGATGAAGAAAGCCTCGAAAAGCTCGAAAAGCGAAACATCTCCTTCCATAATGTGGATTTGAAAAATGGCGAACTCGAAGATATCGGACCGCGCAATAAAAGAAAGGCGAGAAAACGGCAGCCTGACCACATCGACGAGACGGTCCGCAATAAAGTGAAAAAGCCGAAAAAAGTGAAACCGGGCTACAAGAAAAAAATGAAACAGCAGATTGAAACGATGAAGAAGCGGGAACGGCGCAAACGTAATAAATAAAGGGGGAAACTTGAAAAATAACCCTAACTGGTGAGCTTTTGAGTCTCATCCAGCAAACGAAACGGTATTAAATCCCCTATTCAAATAATATGTACAACACATGGAAACGGTCAGAGCCTTCAGAAGCTCCTGGCCGTTTTACATGCAGTGTTTAGTACGTTAACCCTTTTGCAGAATAAATCTGTTTCATAAGCTGTCGGTAATCAAGCAGTTTAAAACGGAAACGGCGGAACCGGGATATAACTTAAAGGGCCGCATCCCTGCAAATCTGTAAACTGTTTAATAACAATATGGTAAAATAACGGGGGAGAGAATGAGCAATAGCGACCAGATTGGAGTGTAAGAAAAATGAAATTAGGTTCACATGTTTCAATGAGCGGTAAAAAAATGCTGCTTGGTTCCAGCGAGGAGGCAGTTTCCTACGGTGCCACTACGTTCATGATTTACACAGGAGCACCTCAAAATACAAGACGCAAAGCGATTGAGGAACTTAATATTGAAACCGGCCGCAAGCATATGAGCGACAATGGAATAGATGAAATTATTGTCCATGCCCCGTATATCATCAACATCGGAAATACCGCCAAGCCGGCAACATTTCAACTTGGTGTAGATTTCCTCCGTTCAGAAATCGAACGGACCCAGGCTATCGGAGCAAAGCAGATTGTCCTTCACCCGGGTGCCCATGTAGGTGCAGGGCCGGACGCGGGCATCAAGAAAATAATTGAAGGGTTGAATGAGGTATTGTCAAGCGATAACAGCGACGTGCAAATTGCCCTCGAAACGATGGCCGGTAAAGGTTCTGAAATCGGAAGGTCATTTGACGAGCTCGCAAAAATCATTGACGGCGTTGAAAATAATGACCGGCTTTCTGTTTGCTTTGACACTTGCCATACACATGATGCTGGGTATGACATCGTGAACGGCTTTGATTCGGTCCTGAAGGAATTTGACGATACTATCGGTCTTGACCGTTTAAAGGTTCTCCATATCAATGACAGTAAAAATGAGCGCGGTGCCGGAAAGGATCGGCACGAAAACATCGGTTTTGGCCATATCGGTTTTGAGGCTCTCAGCAATATTGTGCATCATCCGGAACTTGCCGATATCCCGAAAATTTTGGAGACCCCGTATGTCGGTGTTGAAAAGAAAGATAAAAAGGCGCCTTACAAACATGAAATTGCCATGATCAAAGACAAGCTTTTTGATGAAGAGCTGCAAAACAAAATAATGTCTGGAAAATAAAATGGGAAGTCGATTTTATAAGCAGTTGCGTTTACGAGGAGAAACAGCATAAATAGCAGATGAATCAGCATATCAATTTGTATGGAATTGGTATGCTTTTTTCATTGTTAAGGAAGTTATAGAATATTGCGTTGTGGATAAAAAGCGAGAAGAGAGTCATCCAGCTCCAGGCGCCAGCGGCTATCGTCATAAGTGGTGATCCCCTTCGGAAGGAAAGATCACCTTCCTGCGGGTACCCCCGCTTATGCGCACGCCGCTAACCGGGCGCCTTGCACTTTTGTTCTTGATTATGTCTATTTTTAAATAGCTTAGAATCGTGATAATAGATGTTGCCACGTGAGAATCAGGGGTGTTCTTCAAGTGAAGGGGAGGCAGCGCAGCGCTCCTGCGGGGTCTCAGCTGTCCCGCTGCTCCCGCAGGAGTCGAGCCCCCTAATTATATTGTGTTTCACCTTGTTCCCATTTAATATGCACTTTTAATTGGTTTTCACTTTTTTCGTGTCATTGCGATTTTATCCTTTCCTTTTGCCTAAAGCTTCATAAATTGCTTGAACAAGTGATGCAGTTCCTTTGCCAGCTCGGGATTTACTTGCCGGGCAATTTTTTGGAGCAGCTTTTTCCTTTCGCTGTCATTGAAGATGTTGATGTTCTTTCCATTCATCATCGCAGCGATTTGCTGTGCTTCTTTTTTGGAGATGTTCAGCTTGTAAAGGGCCGCATATTTCAAAAGTTCCTCAGCGTCAAGAGTATTCAATTTCTGATTGACCACACTTTGAAACAGATTCATCACAAGCCTCCTCGAATTTAGTCAATTTCCTTTCATACAGTATGAAATAAAGGCTGATCACGTGACAGATTTGAAAAGCAATTGAAAATCGGGACACTGTCTCTATCGGCAAAGCGGAAAATTATGTATAATAAGGATAGTATCTGTAATTTTGTGTGGTTTGGTCGAAGGGAGGTCTTATTTTGGGTTCACAGTCAGCAAGGCTGCCGGGGAGTGAAAAAGACTGCGACATTACGACAGAAATGCGTTTTGTCCTTGGCCTCAATGGTGAAGTATTGGAAATGAATGAGAACGCTGCCCGGGTTCTGGGTGACAAAAAAGAGCGTTTTTACGACTATTTTCATCCATCACATCGTGATACAGTTTTTCAATTTTTGAAAGAAATTTCAGATAACGGGTTTGCCCGGCGTTTTTCTCTGTATCATTCCATGGAAGAAGGCAATGTATTAACTTTATATAATGGAAAGCGGTCAGGTGAATTTCTGTATCTGGCTGGTATGCCGGATGTTCGGGTTCTGGCGGAAAACCAGGTTCCGCTCCATCAATTGCTTAAATTGTCGGACAAAGATTTGGTCATAAGGGAGTTTTTGAGTCAAAAGCTTGATCTTTCGATTGTTATGCTGAACAGGAACAATGAACTGATTTTTTGTAATGAAGCCTTCAGTAAACTGTTTGGCCTGGCATGCGGACCTGTTTTTGAAGGCAGGACCATTTCTGAACTTGAAACGGATATTCCTTTAAAGGGAGAACTGAAGAAATTCGTTCAGGATTTACGCAGCAGCGGGAAGACGATCGAACGCTATTATTATGAAGATGAATCGCTTTATCATATCCAGGGGGTCTATATTCCGGACAGCGACTCGCTTTTCATGTGCATACATGACCGTTCATATCAGCAGCGATTCGAAAAGCTGATGTTATATAAACAGCAGATGGAATCTGTTTCACAGCTGGCCGCCGGAGTGGCCCATGAACTCCGGAATCCACTTTCCGTCATCAGAGGGTTTTTGCAGCTTTCTTTCCTTACAAATGACTGGAAGAAATACTATCATACCATCCTTTCAGAAGTGACGAGAATGAATGAAATCATTGAGGACTTTTTATCTGTTTCCAGAAAGAAAATAACCAAGAGAAAGCAAATTCCGGCCGACATTTTCCACTCTTTGATTTACATCATCAGATCAGAATGTCTCTTGCATGATATAACTTTTGAATATCAAATTGAGGAAACGGAGCGGGAAGTGGAAGTTAATGAAGGGATGATCAAGCAGATTCTTCTAAATCTGCTCCGGAACAGCATTGAAGCCTACGAAGGCATTAAAAAAGACCGGAAGTTTATCCTTCAGACATATGTGTCCGACAGTGAATATGTTGTGAATGTGTGTGACCATGGGCCAGGAATTCCTGCAGAGGTTCTTGAGCAGCTGGGTAAACCGTTTTTCACCACTAAAGAGAACGGAAATGGCGTCGGAATTCCTCTGAGCAAAAATATTATTGAGAATCATGGCGGTACCTTTTCAGTTGAAAGTGAACCGGATCGGGGAACACGAACGACATTCACTCTGCCGTTTGTCTGACGGATAAAGATTATTTATGTGGAATGATTCTCTGCTTACATTGCCAGGCGATTGAGGGCAAAAAAGTAAGTACATAATCCACAAATTGGTCATTTAGGAAATTAGAAACAGGAAAAAAGAACCATAGCCCAGCATTTTACAGCAAGAGGAAGTTTGGCGGCGAGAATATCAGGACTCGCCGCCTTTTTGTGAGCTAATTAATGATATCCGATTGTTAGTGGTGTATACACTGAACCGGTTCCCTTGCATCCACTCCTTTTGTCACGTAAGATAAACGTCATGTGACAAAAGGAGTGAATACAAAGTGGGTAAACTGCTTAACCGATATGCCGCTGTACTTGTAATTGTGGTAATAGCGCTCATAGGCTTTTATGAATTTAAGTTGCATGAGGTGAAAAAGGAAGTGTACAGCCTGCAGGCCGCAAATGAAGAACTCGCGGGAAAACAGATGTTCGACTCGTTTGATAAAGAGACAGGTAAAAATAAGAACAAACTGGTTAACGGGTATCTAACCTGGAAAAGCGGAAATGAAATAGCCAATGACCTTGTGAAAAAAAGCGACGGAAAGTTCAAGAAAGACTGGGGTGTCTTCATGGCGAATGAGGCACTTCGCCGCGATATTGACCCATATCTTGTATTTGAGTTGTTGAAGGTGGAGTCAGGCGGGAAATTCGAACCGACATTAAAAGGACCAGAGACAGAATATGGACATGCATACGGAATGGCTCAATTCATGAAGAATACAGCTCCGTGGATTGCGGAAATGGCTGGAATGCCTTACGAAGATGAGTTGTTGTTTGATCCTTATTATTCCATCCAGCTGTCAATCGTTTACCTTGATTTCCTGCAGAAGAGATTCAAGGATTGGGACAAGGCACTGACTGCTTACCACCGCGGTATATATGGTATGGAAAAGTATATTGAGGAAAATGGGCACGCCAGAAGCTGGTATGCCGAAGAAATTCAGGAAAGTGCCGAAGAACATGATTTTGTCGCGTCAGCACGATGAATACTGGGACAGAGACACCTTTATCTTTTTAGAGAAGGTGTCTTTTTAATATTTGCGAGGAATTGTATAGTGAAGAAAAAGGAGGGGCACACTGGTGTGAATGCGCATGCTCCTGAATTCGAAGGCATGAGGATTTACAAAAAAGGGACAATTAGGTATACTACATCCATAGCTAAATCGAAATGATTCCTAAAAACATCCATTAGCCGATATATGTCCGGCCGCCTGGCAAGAATGGAATATAAAAGGGGAATATCTAATGAATAATTTGGATTGCCTTGTTGACATTAAGGATTTGACATACAGATATGAACGGGAGAATGTTCTTGAGAATATAGATCTTTGCATTCCGAAAGGGGCGTTTATTGGGCTGGTAGGTCCCAATGGTTCCGGTAAATCAACGCTGATCAGACTGCTCCTGGGCCTTTTGAAAGTCCAGGAAGGGAAAATAAATTTGTTTGGAATTCCGGCGCAATCTTTTCAGCAGCGTTTTAAAATTGGATACGTATCCCAAAAAGCGAACAGCTTTAATACCGGTTTTCCGGCAACTGTTTCGGAAGTTGTCGGAATGGGCCTCGTATCGAAAATGGGCTTTTTCCGCTTTTATCGAAAACAGGATAAAGAAAAAATCAGACAGGCCCTTGAAACGGTAGGGATGGAAAAATATGCAGGCCGGAATATTGGTGAGCTGTCCGGAGGGCAGCAGCAGCGCGTTTTTATTGCAAGAGCGCTAGTAAGTGAGCCGGAACTGTTAATTCTCGATGAACCGACAGTCGGTGTCGATGCGAAAAATGTGAAAAGCTTTTACGGGCTGCTGAAAAAACTTCATGAGGACGGGATTACAATTTTGCTTGTCACACATGATATCGGAACGATTACAGAGCAGGCGACACACATTGCCTGTCTGAATAAAAAAATGTTTTTCCATGGGGATGCCTGTGAATTTGATGAGTTGAAAGATGATGAACTTTCAAGCTTTTATGGACATCAGCTTCAAACCCTGACACATGAACATTGAAGGTGGGACACGTTATGATTTCCAGTTTATTTCAATATGAGTTTCTGCAGAATGCCTTTTTCACTGGGATGATGATCGGCCTGCTTGCCCCGCTTATGGGTGTATTTATCGTCGTCAGGAGATTGTCGCTCATCGCAGACGCCCTTTCCCATATCACCCTCGGTGGCATTGCGTTTGGCATGCTTATTCAGAAACAAACAGCGGGATTCGCCTTTTTAAATCCTCTTTACATGGGGATGGTTTTTTCTGTCATCGGCTCGCTTTTCATGGAACGCCTGAGAGATGTATATAAGCATTACCAGGAGCTTGCTGTGCCGATCATTTTATCCGGCGGTGTCGGCTTAAGCGTCATTTTCATTTCACTCGCAGACGGTTTCAATGCGGACTTGTTCGGATACCTATTCGGAAGTGTTACAGCTGTCAGCCGAATGGATCTCTGGACTATTCTTGTGATAACGGTAGCCGTGGCGATCATTATCGGTCTTTTTTATAAAGAATTGTTTTTCCTTTCATTCGATGAGGAACATGCAGTCGCATCAGGCGTCAAAGCAAAATGGATCCACTTTGCCTTTATCTTGATGGCGGCTTTGATCATTGCGGCTTCGATGCGGATAGTCGGAATCCTGCTTGTTTCTTCACTGATGACATTGCCGACGGCCGCTAGTATCAGAATAGCGAGAGGGTTCAAGCAAACGATTTTTTTGTCAGTTATATTTGGAGAGGTATCGGTTCTGGGGGGGCTGTTCGCTGCCTATCATTTGGATCTTGCACCGGGCGGCACAATCGTCATCATTGCAATTTTTATTCTTATTGGTGCGATTTTCTGGAAAAAAAGCCGGCAAGGCTGAGATGTTGAGGTGAATTAATATGAATGTGAAAGGCGCATTGGATTTGCTCAAGGAACAGGGTTACAAATACACAGATAAGCGCAAGGATATTCTGGAGCTTTTCTTTTCAACTACCCGATATATGACAGCAAAAGACGTGCTAGCATATTTGAAGGATGATTATCCTGGATTGAGCTTTGATACAATTTACCGCAATCTTTCGCTTTTTGCCGATCTCGGTATTTTCGAAATGACTGAGCTTGAAGGTGAGAAGCATTTCCGGTTCCGCTGCTCAACAAGCGAGCATCACCATCACTTCATTTGTACGGATTGCGGCAAGACGGAACGGGTCGATTTGTG
Organism: Bacillus marinisedimentorum; assembly: GCF_001644195.2. Taxonomy (NCBI): domain Bacteria; kingdom Bacillati; phylum Bacillota; class Bacilli; order Caryophanales; family Bacillaceae; genus Bacillus; species Bacillus marinisedimentorum. Next base: position 51,767 of record NZ_LWBL02000033.1, read on the forward strand.
CCCGATGAGAGAAATTCCGGGTTTGAATGGATATGATGTTACCGGCCATAAATTCGAAATTTATGGAAGGTGTCCGGAATGTGCTGCTGATTCACATACCAGCTAACACTAAGCAGAGCTGTCCGATTCGGGCAGCTTGTTAAATTCAGCGAATGGGGCGGCAGGCTTTCATGAGCTTTAATAAGCAAACATTAACACCCATAATCGCTTCTGGATTGCTCATACTATAAATGCTCCTCACAACAGAAAGCGAGGGATAAGTATGCCAGGACGTATGGAAGAACAAGGAGATGCCCTTTATTATGGCGGGCAAGGAGAAGTCAGTGAAAGGCTTGCATCAGATGATTACTCCGAAGAAACAGCCGGAGAGGTGGCTGTCCCGGTTGCGGATACAGCAGGTACGGGAGCTTTCAGGCAAAGGAACGAAGCTGAGGAAACCCGCCGAAACGGTGAGGGTGGTCTCGAAGGCAACAATGAGGCTGCCAATGAAGGACGAGGAGTGGGCTATGCGGCACTGGCCCTATCCATCATTTCACTGTTCGTATTTCCAGTGTTGATGGGGGCAGCCGGCATCATTGTCGGATTTGTCGCCCGCCGCAGAGGAGCAGCCGCACTTGGATCATGGGCGATCGGCATCGGTATTGCTTCATTGGCGATCAGCCTGTTTTTCGCTCCATTCTTTTAACAAAACAGCATAATGCATTAAAAATGCCTGGCGCTTGGCGCCAGGCTTCGTTTATTTCTGCTGTAAAAAATATTCTTCAGCGATTTTGTCCACTTCTTTTTTCAGTTCCTCGACCATTGTTTCTTCAGGCACTTTCCGGATAATTTCCCCATGGCGGAAGAGGAGTCCCTCTCCGCGCGCACCGGCAATGCCGATATCCGCTTCACGTGCTTCACCAGGCCCATTGACGGCACACCCGAGAACGGCGACTTTTATCGGGGCCTTTATTGTAGAAATGTATTCTTCCACTTCATTGGCAATGCTAATCAGGTCGATTTCAATCCTTCCGCAGGTAGGGCATGATATCAGTGTTGCAGCATTTGATGCCAGGCCGAAGGACTTCAGCAATTCTCGGGCAACCTTCACTTCTTCAACGGGGTCGGCACTCAGAGAGATGCGTACCGTGTTGCCGATACCTTTGCTGAGAATGGCTCCGAGTCCGGCAGCGCTTTTCACTGTGCCGGCAAATAAAGTTCCTGATTCCGTGATGCCGAGATGGAGCGGATAATCGAAAGCACGGGACGCTTTTTCATAAGCCTCGATGGCCAAATTCACGTCTGATGCCTTCAAAGAAACGATTATATCATGGAAGTCAAGGTCCTCGAGGATTTTAATATGATGAAGGGCGCTTTCGACCATGCCATCAGCAGTAGGGTATCCGTATTTCTCAAGAATCCGTTTTTCAAGAGATCCCGCATTGACACCGATCCGAATCGGAACTCCGCGTTCTTTTGCAGCTTTTACAACAGCTTCAACCTTTTCGCGGCGGCCGATATTACCGGGGTTGATACGGATTTTATCTGCTCCGCCTTCAATTGCCTTCAACGCCAATTTATAATTGAAATGTATATCTACCACAAGCGGTATATTTATTCTTTTCTTGATTTCAGAAATGGCATCTGCAGCCCGTTCATCGGGACAGGCCACCCGTACAACCTGGCAGCCGGCTTCCTCCAGACGGAGGATTTCAGCGACTGTTGCCTCCACATCATGCGTTTTGGTCGTCGTCATACTCTGTACGACAACTTCATTGTTTCCGCCGATTGTCAGGTTCCCAACTTTAACCGGGCGGGTTTTTGTGCGATGTGTTATTTCGTTCATGCAGGAATCGCTCCTTATTTAAAGTCAATTATTTATGTGAATACTTCTCCATTATAAAGGCTACTTTAATTTTTTAGAAGCTGCAAGGTTTAAATAGGGAAACAGCTATTCATAAAATGGAAAACGGTACGTTTTGCCGATGTGGAGAGCAGCAAGGTTTCCATTAGGGTTCAATGCTTCAAAATCAGAAATAATTTCATCAATCGGCACTGGACTTGTTCCGCCGTGGATTTTTTCTACGACTGAAAGGACGGTGTCACCTGGTTTGACGACGCGGTTTTGATATTGGATATCCAGATCGTCACCGGATTTGCCAGCGGCAGCAGTATGAACTGCCGGAACAGTATTTGCCGGAAGCGTTCCAGTCGTCAAATCAAAATAGATGATGTAAAAAACAAGACAGGCACAGCCCGCAAGCAGAAATCGTTTCAAGTTAAACAGCCCCTTTTTTACCATATAGGAAAGTATAAAATGTCAACAAGGAAGTTTCCGGCGCACCAGCCAAAATTAAAAATATAAATAAGAACAGCTGCGTCATTGTCTTCCCTAAAGACTTGCCAGTCGGCGTCCTTTCTTTATCACTATATGCTTGTCCATCATATAAGCATGACAAAATGAAACTATTTATCCGAAAAATCGTATATCATAATATACAGGATGACATTTTATGAAGGGGGAAGTCATATGGAATGGCTGGCCAATCCGGCGGCAGGTTTTTTCATCATGCTGCTGGCGTCATTATTTTTATTTGGAGAGCTCCTCGTGAAAGCAAAGGGGATATTCGGCCTTGTCGGTGCAGGCCTGATGGTCTTTTATTTTTCTTACCATTTATCCGAGGTGACAGCTGCCTGGACAGCAGCAGCATTTATTGTAGGGCTTGTATTGATTGTGATCGACGGAAAGCTGGTGAACGACGGAACACTGGCTGTCATCGGTTTGATAGTAATGGTTGGATCTGTTGCATTGCCGGCGCCCGGTTGGGTGTACGGGTTCATGGCCGGCTCAGGGCTTGTGCTGGGAGCCGGAGCTTCACTGGCATTTCTGAAAATTTTTCCGCACCGCGAGTTATGGCAAAAGGTCACGCTGAGAGACAGGCTTACAGGTGAAACGGGTTATAATTCAATAAACCAGGGATATCGGGGCCTTATTGGCAAAGAAGGAGTAACGAAAACGCCTTTTCACCCGGTCGGAACAATTGAAATCGACGGACAATCATACAGCGCTGTGACCGACGGGAAATGGCTTGAAGCAGGCAGGGAGATTGAGGTTGTTTCAGTTGACGGCACAAAAATAGTTGTTACCGCAGCAGAAAGGAAAGCCGGCGATGAACTAAATGACTGATACGGTGTCTTCTTTGCCGCGGGGCGGGCAGTGAGCTCAGCAGCGGAAATCAACTCCCCGGTTTAAAATGCAATATATTATTACGCCAATAAATAGACAATTGCTCAGGGCAGTTCATCAGAAGCCCTGAGCAATTTTAATGTTATTTACTATGTTAAATTACTTGTTGATTTGCTGCTGATTCGATTCCATTTTAACCGCCAATTGCAATTTTCACCTTCAGTACCCATTGGTTTAACGGTGCATTTTCGGTTTAAAGTGCATCCGGCCTTTTTTCTTTGGGGAGCGGTACTTCCTTTATGACCAGATAGAGGATAACAATTGCCGTTGCCCAATATAATAAGAAAGAAAATGGTATGAAAATGCCGAGAGCATTGACAAGGGCAAAAAAGATTGTCGGTATTGTAACTGCATAAGCCGACATCACCCATATATGCTTGAACGTCAGTTTCCTTGCCAGTGATTTGGCAGCCATCATTCCGATAAAAGCAAGTACAGTGATACCAATAAATTTAAACCCGGTCTGGAAGATATACATGATTAAAAACAGAATCGGCAGCAAAATATATAGAAGGTCATCGCTGTCCTGCAAAAATGTAAGCAGCCTTTCCTTGCTCATTTCCATTCCGCTAAGCCCTTCGTAAGGAAGGGTCTGGATATCCGCTCCCATTTTGTATACAGCCTGGTTCTTCAGCAAGGCCAGAGCATTTTCGTACTCATTTAGATCGGCACTTGAAAGTTCGCCGGTCGAATCAAAGACAAACGTGAAGTCCTGTTCCTTTCTTATGATCGGCTTGTCAGCTTCTGAAGTCAATTCACCGTTTTCAATCTTAAATGCCGGGACTTCTTCTGACAGGAGTGCTGTTGTTTCATCCAGCCAGGCATTTATCGAAACCGACATTGAAATGAAGGCTGGGATCATAGAAATGAGCATCATGACGAAAACGTACAAAATCGTCTTTCCAATGCCCTGGAACCGGAATGATGCCATGGTCTTTGGTGATGCAAAACTCATATAAAATTGCTTAAATACGTTCATTCAACCACATCCTTTTGTCTCTCTGCTGCTAATTTTAATTGTACCAAAACATTTTGCGGCGGCAATAGGAAGTGCCAAATCACAATCGGAAAAGGGAAATTAATTTTTTGAAAAGAAATTGGATAAATATCTTTACAAACAAATGGGTATTAAAAGATAATAGTGAAGGTGTGTTGATAATTGTCGAACGACAAAATATTCTCGAGGGGTTGAATCTTGGTGGAATTGGACATTCAATTGATGATCTTTCAGTTCGTCGGCGGTCTGGGGATTTTCCTATTTGGAATAAAGTATATGGGGGATGGCCTCCAAAAATCTGCCGGTGACAAACTGCGCGATGTATTGGATAAATTCACGACGAATCCGCTGATGGGCGTATTGGCGGGAATAATCGTGACAGTAATGATTCAGAGCAGCTCGGGTACGACCGTATTGACGGTTGGACTTGTTAATGCCGGGTTCATGACCCTGAAGCAGGCGATTGGTGTCATTATGGGAGCGAATATAGGTACCACTGTAACAGCATTCATCATCGGTATTAAAATTTCAGATTATGCTCTCCCAATTATTGCAGTCGGTACGATGTTGCTTTTCTTCTTTAAAAATCATAAGGTGCAATACGTTGGGCAGGGGATTTTTGGATTCGGTGCCCTGTTTTATGGCCTGGAATTGATGGGTGACGGCATGAAGCCGCTTCGCTCTCTTGAAGCATTTCAGCAGCTTACACTTGATATGAGCCAAAATCCGCTCCTCGGTGTCGTGATTGGAACTCTCTTTACTGTCATTGTACAGAGTTCAAGTGCGACAATCGGAATATTGCAGGAGCTTTTCAACCAGGGGTCGCTTGAACTTGGGGCGGCGCTGCCGGTCTTGTTCGGTGATAATATCGGTACAACAATTACAGCGATTCTGGCTGCAATCGGAGCCAGCATAGCTGCCCGCCGTGCAGCTTTGACACATGTGCTCTTCAATTTGATCGGCACGACGGTTTTTTTGCTTATTCTCCCGCTGTATGCAAATGTCATTTCTTTTGTCCAGACATCACTTGATCTGAATCCGAAAATGACCATTGCCTTTGCGCATGGAATTTTTAACGCGTCGAATACAATTATTCAGTTTCCTTTCATCGCCATGCTTGCAATTATTGTCACAAAGTTGATACCTGGCGAAGATTCGATCGTAGAATACAAACCGAAACACTTGGATCCGATTTTCATCCAGCAGTCTGCTTCGCTAGCGCTCGGCCAGGCAAAGGAGGAAGTCCTCCGCATGGCAGAATTTTCGGCGAAGGGTCTTGAAGAGTCAAATCAGTTCTTGAAAACGAAACAGACTAAGCATGCTGATATGGCAAGACAGCTTGAAGAAGCCATCAATAATCTCGACCGGAAGATTACCGATTATCTTGTCGATCTTTCTTCCGCTTCCTTATCTGACCAGGAATCGGAAGCCCATTCCGTTTTGATGGATTCGGTCCGTGACATCGAGCGGGTCGGCGACCACGTTGAAAATGTAGTTGAATTGGTCGAATATCAAATTGCGAATAAAGTGAAGATGACTGATGAAGCAATGGAAGATCTTGATGAAATGTTCAATCTTACGATTTCCACCCTGCGCCAGTCGATCCAGTCACTGAGTGACATGGATGTGGAAGCGGCACGTGAGGTAGTAAAGAAAGAAGATCAAATCGATAAAATGGAAAGAACATTCCGCAAACAGCATATTCTTCGTTTGAATGAGGGGAGCTGCTCAGCTTCTGCCGGAATTGTTTTTGTCGACATCATCAGCAACCTTGAGCGTATTGGCGACCATTCCGTCAATATTGCGGAGGCAGTTATCGGAGAAGAGTAATGGTTCAGGCAGGGAGCTCCCTGCCTGTTTTTTCTGTTAAGGAAATTATTAAATTTAAATGTTGTGGATAAAAAGCCAGGAGGGAATCGTCCAGCTCCAGGCGCCAGCGGCTATCGTCATAAGCGGTGATCCCCTGCGGAAGGAAAGATCACCTTCCTGCGGGTACCCCCGCTTATGCGTACGCCGCTAAGCGGGCGCCTTGCGCATTAGTTCTTTGAATGCCATTATTCAACATGTCCACAAGGAAAAAAAGGAATCACGGTGGGAATTTGACAGCGGCATGAAAAACGTTGAACAATAGATAAAAGGAGTGTCTATAAATGGACATATTGTACTGGATTATTATTATTACAGCGTTCCTGATTGCTTTCATCGGCCTGGTGTATCCGGTTATACCTGTTGCATTGTTTCTTGCCGTCGGTTTTGTGTTATATGGTGTTTTCTTTTCATTTGATCCATTTACCATTTCATTTTGGATCGTGGAAGGCATTTTGATGCTGTTTCTGTTTTTATCAGATTATATCGCTAACTGGTTAGGGGTTGAGCGTTCAGGGGGTTCGAAATATGCCGTAAGAGGAAGCATCGCCGGTTTAATCATCGGTCCGTTTCTCCTGCCTCCGTTCGGAATAATCATCGGACCGCTTGCAGGTGCTTTCCTCGCTGAGTGGCTGTTGAACAAATCTTCCGTCAAAATGGCGTTTAAAGTGGCATTGGCTGCGCTGGCTGCATTTTTAGCAGGCGCTGCAATGAAAGCAGTAGTGATGGTTTTTATGATAGGATATTTTTTGTGGATTGTCCGCTAACTGGCTATTGCAGTGCACACTAAAACATGCTATATTAAATGTTGTCCTTTTCATTAATCGTTTTATTTGGATAAAATAACATATTGACGTGGAAAGAGAATGTATGTTATTTTAGATAATGTCGCTAAAAGATATTATTTCATATGAATTCAGTGGCGAGAGACCACATCTGTGAATCAGCTGACGCATTTCCTTCTTTGAATAACCAGAAGAGGAAGAAGCAGCAGGTCTTGACAGAATATCGTTAAGGAAGATAGATAAACATTCCACAGTAGCTCAGTGACGAGCAACAACATCTGTGAATCAGCTGCGAGTTGCTTCGACGCATATCCTTCTTTGAATAACTAGAAGAGGAAGAAGCAGTAGGCCTTGACTGAATACCATTAAGGAAGATAGACAATTATTCCACAGTAGCTCAGTGGTAGAGCCCTCGGCTGTTAACCGAGCTGTCGCAGGTTCGAATCCTGCCTGTGGAGCCAATGGCGGTGTAGCTCAGCTGGCTAGAGCGTACGGTTCATACCCGTGAGGTCGGGGGTTCGATCCCCTCCGCCGCTACCAGCTTTCCTCAGGAAATTCCATTATGGCGGCTGTGGCGAAGGGGTTAACGCACCGGATTGTGGCTCCGGCATTCGTGGGTTCGATTCCCATCAGTCGCCCCATTACATACCTTTAAAAGTTTGACCCCTTTATTCAATCCGGGTCCGCTGCGAGATGCCTCAACGCATATGCCTCCTTGAATCATCTGGAAGAGGAAGAGGCAGGTTTATTGAAAACTAAATAACTGTGAAAGCCAACTTTATTTTATATTGGACCCTTAGCTCAGCTGGTTAGAGCTATCGGCTCATAACCGATCGGTCGCAGGTTCGAGTCCTGCAGGGTCCACCAATATTGCGGAGGAATACCCAAGTCTGGCTGAAGGGATCGGTCTTGAAAACCGACAGGGGCTTTGCGGCCCGCGGGGGTTCGAATCCCTCTTCCTCCGCCATCTTATATACTTATGAAGAACATGAATAAGGAAGAGGCAGGCAGCAAAAAAAGCCAGCCTGCATGGAAACAATTACATACTTAATAGGGCTCGATAGCTCAGTCGGTAGAGCAGAGGACTGAAAATCCTCGTGTCGGCGGTTCGATTCCGTCTCGAGCCATCCGGAAAGCACCTGCAAAATTGCAGGTGCTTTTTTAATTGTAACGGAATTATAAAATGTAAGCGTTGTGGATAAAAAGCCAGGAGGGAATCGTCCAGCT